>JBCCYR010000215.1:0-5279 GCA_039189355.1 Pseudomonadota bacterium | reverse complement strand
TGATGGGCGAGCATGTCCGTCAGGTGAATGAAGACCTTTCACAAGAGGACATGATGAAAGGTTCCCAGATTCATCGTTTCCTTGTCCTTCACAAGGAACTGGACCCTGACGACGGTGAAATGACACGCACGATGAAAGTACGCCGTTCCTTCATTGATGATCGATATGGCGAACTTGTCGAAGCACTTTATGACGGCTCATCTGAAAAGTTCATTGAAACGGAAGTTGTTTTTGAGGATGGCCGCAAGGGCAAGATTTCTGCAACAGTCGCGATTCAGGATGCCCCGGTTTTTGCTTCCGAAACCCTGAAGGAGGCTGCAGAATGAATGTGCATGACACTTCCATGTCCATGAAAACGGATGATGGCATCGCTCCTGGCGAAGTATTGCTTCACGTTGACAATATTTCACTGTCGTTTGGCGGGGTAAAGGCGATTACCGATGTGTCTTTTGACATACTGAAGGGTGAAGTGCGGGCCATCATCGGGCCGAATGGTGCCGGCAAAACGTCCATGCTGAATGTGATCAACGGTTTTTATCACCCGCAGGAAGGCACAATAACATTCCGTGGTGAACAACGCCGGAGAATGAGGCCTTATCAGGCAGCATCAAGCGGTATTTCCCGTACATTTCAGAACGTTGCCCTGTTCCGGGGCATGAGTACGCTCGACAACATCATGGCGGGCCGGACGCTGAAGATGAACAAGAACTTCTTCTGGCAGATGTGGCGTTACGGACCGGCCCTCAACGAAGAAATCGAACACCGCAAGGCAGTCGAGGAAATTATCGACTTTCTCGAGATCGAAGCAATTCGCCGGGAGCCTGTGGGTATTCTCCCCTACGGCCTTCAGAAGCGCGTCGAACTGGGAAGGGCACTGGCAGCGGAGCCTGACTTGTTGCTGCTGGATGAACCCATGGCCGGTATGAACCTTGAAGAAAAAGAGGACATGAGCCGTTTCATCATCGAAGTTAACCAGCAATACGGCACAACCATTGCCCTGATCGAACATGACATGGGCGTTGTCATGGACCTCGCGGACCGCGTGATGGTTCTCGATTATGGCAAGAAGATCGGTGACGGCCTGCCGGAAGAGGTTCAGGCCAACCAGGATGTTATTGATGCGTATTTGGGGGTAGCGCACTGATGGAACTCTTAAGACAGATTTTCTGGGAACCGTTTGAAACGATGTATGCGCTTCCCGACCTTTTGCTTCAGACCTTATGGGAAGGATTTGTTTCCGGTACGCTTTATTCGCTTATTGCATTGGGTTTCGTGTTGATCTTCAAGGCATCCGGTGTCTTTAACTTTGCACAGGGCATCATGGTTGTGTTTGCGGCACTTGCCCTGGTTGGTATCCATGCTTTGGGTGTTCCGCCATATCTTGCGCTGCTGCTGACACTCGGCGTAATGGCGCTGTTGGCGATAACCGTCGTGCGTGTGGTTCTAAAGCCGCTGGTCAACCAGCCAGACATCATTCTTTTCATGTCAACAATCGGTGTAACCTTCATCCTGATTGCCGGTGGGCAGTTGATTTTCGGCGGCGAGCCGAAGGCCATGATTACAGAAGAGCTTGGGCTTCCAACCGGAGCTTCTGACTGGGAAGTCGGTGGTGGCCTCGTAATCTTCCAGCATATCGATATCGCAGCAGCCATTATTGCTGTCATACTGATTGCCGGATTGGCAATCTTCTTCAACAAAACAAAGGTCGGACGTGCACTTCGTGCCGTTGCCGATGATCACCAAGCAGCACTTTCTGTTGGTATTTCACTGGAATACATCTGGGTTGTCGTGTGGTTTGCTGCCGGTGTTGTTGCCCTGACTGCGGGCATTCTTTGGGCCGCAAAGTCTGATGTTTCTTTCGCACTGCAGGTTATCGCCTTGAAGGCATTGCCTGTTCTGGTGCTTGGCGGCTTTACATCCATTCCCGGAGCCATCATCGGTGGCCTGATCATCGGAATTGGTGAAAAGCTATTTGATCTTTACTGGGGTGCACCAATCCTCGGTGGCGGAACTGAAAGCTGGTTTGCATTTATCATCGCACTCATCTTCTTGCTCTACAGACCTGAAGGACTGTTTGGCGAGAAACTGATTGAGCGAATATAGTGAGGGGCGTTTAAATGTTTTATCGTGAAGCAGGACAATTCAAGACAACTTATGCGGCGGACTCGGCCCACTTTCCGATTTTTCAGGACAAGGCATTTATCTGGCTCTATCTGGCAATCGGGTTCATAGCCGTGCCGTTGTTCGCCGACGATTTCTTCCTTGGCGCCATCATGATTCCGTTCCTGGTGTTTACACTTGCAGCCATGGGATTGAACATTCTGACCGGATTTACGGGGCAGATTTCACTCGGGTCCGGTGCATTCATGGGTGTGGGTGCCTATGCATGTTACAAGATGACCTTGGCGTTCCCCGAAGTTAACATCATCCTTCTTATTTTCCTGTCAGGGTTTTTCTCAGCTGCAGTCGGAGTGTTCTTTGGATTGCCGTCCCTGCGGATCAAGGGCTTTTATCTTGTGGTTACAACACTTGCCGCACAGTTCTTCCTGGAATGGGCTTTCATCCGGATACCATGGCTTTACAACTACAATGATTCCGGCGCCATTGAAGTCCCTCAACGGGAAGCATTCGGTATAATCGTAACCGGCGCTAACGCGTCACCGGTCACACAATATTTGGTTTGCCTGGCAATTGTCGTCGTCATGACCTGGATCGCGTCCAACATTATTTCAGGCCGCATTGGCCGTTCATGGATGATGATCCGCGACATGGATATTGCTGCTGAATTGATGGGCGTGCGTCCCCTTTATGCAAAGCTGTCGTCTTTTGCGGTTTCTTCGTTCTACTGCGGTGTTGCAGGTGCCATGATGGTGTTCCTGTGGCTTGGCGCGGCTGAGGTCGAAAGCTTTGACTACAATCACTCATTCGAAATCCTGTTCATGGTGATCCTCGGAGGTCTTGGGAGCCTGCTTGGCTGTTTCCTGGGGGCTGCCATTATCTGGATTCTACCGGTTATCATCCGTGCGGTTTTGCCGCCAACGGTTGATTTTATAACCCCGTTTACAATTAACTCAGCCCAGGCTGACCTTGTATCGGACATCATTATTGGGACCATGATAGTTGTGTTCCTCATCATGGAGCCGCTGGGCCTTGCAAGGCTATGGGCGATCGTGAAACAGAAATTGCGTGTTTGGCCATTCCCATATTAGGATTGGCTGTGGCTGGAAACCGGCCAATACAAAATGGTTTCATTTCATCGCGGAAGGCATAATGCTGACCGCAGAGCGTTTGGGAGGAAAACAATATGCTCAAGAAACTTGTCCTTGGGGCTGCTGCGCTTGCCGTTGCCGGTTCCATGATGCATGTGCCAACAGCGAGTGCTGAAGATACGCTTTTCGTACCTTCACTCAGCTATCGCACAGGACCATTTGCAGGGGGTGGTATTCCAATTGCAAACGGATTTGCTGATTATTTCGCCATGCTGAACGAACGTGACGGCGGCATTGGTGGTGCCAGAGTAATCGTTGAAGAGTGTGAAACCGGATACAACGCCCAAAAGGGTGTGGAGTGCTACGAAGCAACCAAAGGCAAGGGCGCTTTGGTTTACAATCCATATTCCACAGGCATCACACTCCAGCTTGTACCCAAAGCACCAGTTGACCAAATCCCGGTTCTTTCTATGGGTTATGGTCTTTCTGCTGCAGCCATTGGCGAGAAGTTCCCATGGACCTTCAATTATCCGGCAAGTTACTGGAGCCAGATGACCTCCATTCTTGATTATATCGACCAGAATGGTGGTATTAAGGGTAAGAAGATCGGCTTCATTTATCTGGATGTCGGATACGGCAAGGAACCTATTCCCCTGCTTGAGAAGCTTGCACCAAAGCTCGGCTTTGAGTGGGTAGGCTTTCCTGTTGGTGTAAAGGAAATGCAGAACCAGTCTGCTACCTGGCTGAACGTCCGCAAGGAACGTCCTGACTGGATGATCATGTGGGGCTGGGGTGCAATGAACCCAACCGCCGTCAAGGAAGCTGCCAAAATCCGCTTCCCGATGGACAAGTTCATCGGAAACTGGTGGGCAGGGGCTCATGCTGACCTAGATTCCGTTGGTGAAACTGGCAAAGGTTACCTTTCTTCCAACTTCTCAGGTGTAGGTACTGACTTCCCCGCACTGCAGGATGTCATGAAATATGTCGTTGATGCCGGCAAAAGCCAGGCTGAAAAAGACGATGTCGGTAACGTGCTTTACAACCGTGGCCTGTTTAATGCGGTGATCATCGCAGAAGCGATCCGGGCTGCGCAGGCAGAAACTGGCAAAAAGGCTATTACCGGCGCTGACATGCGCCTTGGCCTTGAGAAGTTTGACTTATCTGAAGCTCGTCTGAAAGAAATTGGTCTTGAAGGCTTTACAGCACCAATCAAGGCTTCCTGTGCTGATCATGAAGGCGCTGGTGCGATCTTCATCCAGCAATGGGACGGCTCCAACTGGAACCGGATCAGTGACCTGATCCCGCCAAATACGGAAGTTGTGAAACCGCTTCTTGAAGAAGCTGCTGAAAAGTACGTTTCCGAACAAACCGGCTGGCAAACCCAGACTTGCGGATAAGTTTGAAAAACTAAAGCAGCTCCGGTTCATCCGGGGCTGCCATAACCCAAGAAATTTTCCCGGAACTTGCATTATGAGCGTTGCAGAAAATCTTTCACCTGAAACGGCTGAAACCATCCTTTCAATCAACAATATCGAAGTGATTTACAATCACGTCATCCTTGTTTTGAAAGGGGTATCACTCACAGTTCCGAAGGGCGGCATTGTCGCCATTCTCGGTGCAAACGGTGCCGGAAAGACCACAACCCTTCGCGCGGTATCAAACCTGCTGCATGGTGAGCGTGGCGAAGTGACCAAAGGGAACATCATTTTTGATGGCGATGAAATCCAGTCCCTGACGCCGAATGAACTTGTTAAACGGGGCTGTATTCAGGTCATGGAGGGCCGGCATTGTTTTGGCCATTTGAGCATTGAAGAAAACCTTCTGACAGGGGCCTATACCCGCCGTGATGGCAACAGTGCGGTTAAAGACCACCTGGACCTTGTCTACCAGTATTTCCCGCGTCTCAAAGAACGCAGAAAGGCTCAAGCCGGATACACATCAGGTGGTGAGCAGCAAATGTGTGCCATTGGCAGGGCGCTCATGTCCAAACCATCCATGATCCTGCTGGATGAGCCTTCCATGGGACTTGCGCCCCAACTCGTAGAAGAAATTTTCGAGATTGTTCACAAC
>JBCCYR010000214.1:0-5289 GCA_039189355.1 Pseudomonadota bacterium | reverse complement strand
GATGCTGGATGCTGTTCATCGCGAAGGCCTTTCCATCGACTGCATTGTCCTTGATTACCAAATGCCGGAAATGAATGGCGGTGACGTTGTAGCGGCCATAAAATCACATGAGCATCTCAGCAAGATACCAATCATCATGCTGACTTCAGTTGAAGAGACATCAGATGGCAAAACATTCTCGTCGCTTGGCATTCAGGGGTATTTCACAAAGCCTGCAAGATCTTCGATGCTTCTGCAAATGCTGATTGAAGTCCTGCAGGAAAAGTTCCAGTCCCAGACCTCTGGCGATACGGAACTCGTGGCCAACATGTCAGCCGTGCAAAAGCTGATTGAGTACGATGAACAGCTCGCATTGCCGGAAACACAGACGAAACCAAACGACAAGCTCGAAATCGATGTGCTGGTTTGTGAAGACAATGAGGTCAACCAGATTGTTTTCAGACAGATATTGGAGGGGATGAACCTTCGCTACCGGGTTGCCAATGATGGACAGGAAGGTTTGTCACTTTACAAGAATTTCAAACCCGGTTTGATCTTGATGGATGTTTCAATGCCTCGCATGAATGGCCTTGATGCAACCAAGGCAATCAGGGAAATTGAGAGCAGCACAGATTATCATACGCCAATTATTGGTGTTACCGCGCACGCATTGAAAGGTGACATGGAACGTTGTCTGGACGCAGGGATGGACGATTATCTGTCAAAACCTGTTTCCCCTGAAACCTTGTCCGAAAAGGTCGATAAGTGGCGCGAAAAAAGCGCGATGAAGGCATCCGGAACCCGCTAGGCTGACAGCCCTTCCAGAAACTGTCGAACCTGTAAGAAATCCTGCCAGGCAAGCCGTTTCTGTGCAGGCTGGCGAAGCAAGTATGCCGGATGAAGCGTTGGCATCGATTTGACTGTTGAATTGGGCGTTACAACCTCTGTCCACTTGCCCCGCAACCTCATGATGCCGTCTGTGGTCTTGAGCAGTGTTTTTGCCGACGAACCACCAAGCATGACAATCAGTTCGGGCTGAATGAGTTCAATATGGCGTTCAATGAACGGGCGACAGATTTCGGTCTCTTGCGGTGTGGGAGTCCGGTTTCCGGGAGGCCGCCAGGGGATGACATTTGTAATATAGGCATTTTCCCGGGTTAAATTGATCGCGGCAAGCATGCGATCGAGCAATTGACCTGCCCTTCCGACAAAAGGCAATCCCTGTATATCTTCATCCCGTCCCGGAGCTTCTCCGATAAACATGATGCGGGAAGCGGGATTCCCATCCGCGAATACAGTTGTCTTTGCAGTGCGTTTGAGATTGCAGCCATCAAAGCCTGTCATGATTTTCTGCAAATCTTCCAGACTGGCAGCAGAAACGGCCAGTTCCCGCGCCGCCTTCGCAGTCTCGGCATCCGGCATTGTTGCAGTTGGTTGGACGCGTGCCGGTGTTTGTTGCGCTTTTCGTTCAGGAAGTTTGCGCGGCTGTTGCGTTTTCGGCTCTCTGGTCTTCGTCAGCAGAGTTTCAGTTTCGGCAAACCTGTCTATTGGTGCATCTTCGAGCATGATGTCCACGCCCGCATCCACATACCATTCCATTATTTCCAGAACATTCGCCATTTTGCGATTTTATCCTTTCCGGACGAGGATAACAGTCAATTCTGTCGTGAATACACAAGCAAGATGCGGCAAAATTGACGTGGCACGTCAATTATTGCGTGCTAAAAGAAGCGTCAACTTATGGGCAAGCCTGCCCCATGTGCAATTTCGGTGGAGAAAAAAATGTCCGAAGAGCTTCCAGAACGCGAAAGCATGGAATTTGATGTGGTGATTGTTGGCGCCGGTCCTGCGGGGCTGTCTGCTGCGATAAAGCTCAAACAACTGAATGAAGAACTCAATGTCGTTGTTCTGGAAAAGGGCCCGGAAGTTGGCGCACATATTCTCTCCGGTGCTGTTGTTGATCCTGTCGGCGTCGATAGCCTCTTTCCCGATTGGCGCGAAGAGGCAGACCATCCTTTCAAGGTTCCCGTAAAATCTGACAAGTTCGATTTCCTGACCAAGACCGGCAAGATACCGCTACCGACTTTTGCGATGCCACGTTTCATGAACAACCATGGCAACTACATTGTGTCACTCGGAAACGTTTGCCGCTGGCTGGCTGAAAAGGCAGAAGGTATGGGCGTTGAAGTCTATCCGGGGTTTGCTGCTGCGGAACTCGTTTACAATGATGACGGCAGCGTGAAAGGCGTTGCCACCGGAGACATGGGGGTCCAGAAGGACGGCACACCCGGTCCGATGTTTGAACGCGGCATGGAGCTGCACGGCAAATATGTCCTGTTTGCAGAAGGTGCGCGTGGCTCACTTTCAAAACAGCTGATCAACAAGTTTGAACTCGACAAGGATTCCAATCCACCGAAATTCGGCATTGGATTCAAGGAACTTTGGGAAGTAGACCCCTCCAAACATTCCGAAGGGACAGTTCTCCACTCACTTGGCTGGCCGCTTCAGAACAATCAGGATGGTGGTTCTTTCATCTATCACATCGAAAACAATCAAGTGTATGTGGGCTATGTTGTGGCGCTTGGTTACAAGAACCCATACCTGTCACCGTTCCAGGAATTCCAGCGTTTCAAGACCCACCCGACGGTTGCTCCGCTGCTTGAGGGAGCTACCCGTATTTCCTACGGTTCGCGGGCGATCACCCAGGGGGGATGGCAATCAGTTCCGAAACTTTCTTTCCCGGGTGGTGCATTGCTAGGGTGTGCAGCGGGTTTTGTGAACGTACCGCGCATCAAGGGCTCTCACAATGCCATGCTTTCCGGCATTCTGGCTGCCGAACACGTTGCCAAGGCAATTGCAGATGGCCGCGAGGGTGATGAGCTTGTTTCTTACGAAGAAGCCTGGCGGGAAAGTGCAATCGGCAAGGACCTGAAACCGGTTAGAAACGTCAAGCCGCTGGTTACAAAATATGGTTCTATGTGGGGCATGATGTTCTCCGGCATGGACATGTGGCTTAATTCCCTGATCGGCTGGTCCCCATTCGGAACAATGAAGCACGAGAAAGCCGACTATCAGGCAACCGAGCCGCTCTCACAACATGAACCGATCGAATATCCTAAGCCGGATGGCAAAACCACGTTTGACCGGTTGTCTTCGGTCTTCCTTTCCAACACCAACCATGCGGAAGAACAGCCGGCACACTTGAAAGTTGCCGATCTGGATTTGCAGAAACGTTCCGAACTCATGGAGTTTGCAGGGCCCTCAACCCGGTATTGTCCTGCCGGCGTTTATGAATGGGTTGATGGAAACGGAGACGCGATTTCCCTTGGCAAGGAAAATGAAGCAGCGGATGCAACTTTTGTGATCAACTTCCAGAACTGCGTTCACTGCAAAACCTGCGACATCAAGGATCCTAACCAGAACATCAACTGGACTGTGCCGCAGGGGGGTGAAGGCCCGGTTTATCCGAACATGTAAGTCAGGCTAACGAAAGAATTAGCACTCGAAATGCCCGGTTTTCCTGGGCATTTTTTGTTTAGCCCGCGATATACTGCTTCATGTCCTGGGCTTCGCGTTCGGCGATTTCAATCTTGCGTTTGACAACGTCGCCGATGGAGATGATGCCGCTCAATTTGCCATTTTCAACTACGGGCAAGTGCCGAAAACGTCCCTTGGTCATTTTGTCCATGAGTGAATCAATGCTTTCATCCTCGCTGCATGAAATGACCTTGTGCGTCATGCAAGTTGATATTGTTTCGGATAGTGCGTCACATCCGCTCTTGGCAATCTCGCGAACGAGATCACGTTCGGAAACAATTCCGCAAACATGCTCCTTGTCATCAAGAATAACCGCAGCGCCTATTTTCTTTTCCGCCAACACGTTTGCGATGTCCTGAATAGTATCGCCCAAGCTTGCGGTAAAAACATCTCGTCCCTTTTGGGCGAGGATATCGGAAACTGCCATCTGAAATTCCTCCATTCACGTATGATTTTGCCACCCCCTAAAACAAGTTTATTGCAAAACCGGACACAAGCGCAAATCTTGTTGCCATAGGATGTGAAATAAAAGCATCAATCGATCTGGAATTTCACCAATAAAGGCAAGTGGTCAGACCCCATTTCTTCAAGTGTTTCAACGGATAAAATGTTCACCTTTCCTTTGGACATCACATTGTCTATCGGAAAACCAATCACTTGGACCACGGGTTCTGGCAATGCTCCGAACATCCATGTCCCGCCGATCCCGGCATGTATTTTGAGTTGTCCCGCTGTCGCAAAGCGATAAAGGCTCCATGACCAGGTAGTGGCGTTGAAATCACCGGCAATGAGGGCATCAGGCCCTATTTTCTCAAGTTCAGGCAGCAGCGTATCAATCTGTTCAGGTCCGCTGGCCGGCCAGGGCCAGCGTGGATGGGCTGAGCCAATTGTTATTTTGGAGCCGTCTTCCAGCACTGCAAAGGTCTTTTGAAAGGAACCGTAAACACCACAATAGTCGCTGGAATGGTCGAGTTTCCATTTTGAGTAGATTGTTACACCACCACGTATATGCCATTCCGGACAATGCGCTTTATGGGGCCAATCGCTTTCAAGCTGGCTTAAAAAGGGTTCCCATTGGTTTGAAGCTTCTGAAATGGAGATCAGTTCAGGATTGATCTCACGGATGCGATCGATAACCAGCTGCTTTTTGGGGTTGAGCCACAAAAGATTGAGATGAAAAAGCTGGTATACCGGTTTTCCGTGGTCAGCAGTTTGGATCTTGGCTGCATAAGGCGTGCCATTAAAAGAATACAGGAAGCCGGTCAAGCTTGTAAGAAGCGTAAGAAGAGCAGGTATTTTTCGCCGGTAAGCGAACAGTACGAAAGAGCAAACAAACAACCCTGCCGAAACGTGCAGCCGCAGGTGCGCAAAGGTATCAAGCGCGGGATGATACCGCCCCAGGAATCCGAGAAAGATAACAAGAATTGCTCCGGCAACTCCAAGCAAAAATAATCTTCTCAGATAAACCCACATGCCTGCCAGGTTCCACTTACTGAAACGCAGTTTCGTCAAATGCGCGAAGCTTGCGGGAATGTAGCCGTTCGGTTGGCATCTCGCGGAGTTTCTCCAAAGTCTTGATTCCAATCAGCAAGTGCCTGCCAATCTGTGTTCGATAAAACTCTGAAGCCATGCCAGGCAGCTTCAACTCACCGTGCAGGGGTTTGTCAGAAACACACAGCAAGGTCCCGTAGGGAATGCGGAACCTGAAACCGTTTGCCGCGATGGTGGCCGACTCCATGTCCAATGCAATGGCTCTGGACTGGGAAAGCCGCT
>JBCCYR010000213.1:0-5300 GCA_039189355.1 Pseudomonadota bacterium | reverse complement strand
CACCCGGTGGCTTCACACCGACCATTTGAGGCAGGAAAGCCTCATTCTGGGCAATCAACTCGACAGGTATACGCCCTGCTCTCAATATTTCCTGACGGTGATATATGTCATGGAGGAATGCATTGATGGCCCGGACGCGCTGTTCAATTCCACGTTCAAGCGTCGCCCATTCCCGTGAAGAAATTATTCGCGGAACGATATCAAATGGGATTAAGCGCTCCGCGGCTTCGTCATCCCCATAGACATTGAATGTAATTCCGGTGCGTCGAAATACGGTTTCAGCTTCCTTGGCCTTTTTGGAAAGCCTGCTGATTTCCTCTGCACGCACCCAGTCGCAATAGTTTGTATAAGGGTTCCGGGTTGTTTCATCATACCCGAACATTTCATCAAAAGGAGTTGGCCCACTTACCATGAATCAAGATTAATCAATTGGTTTGTGAACGCAAGTGCTTGTTGTTTCAGGCGTTTAACTTTACCTTTTGACCTTTTGCAAGTTTCTTGACCACGGGCTTGTATTCAGGGGCTACAAGACCTGCGGATATGACAAGCTTGGCACCATCCTCAACACTCATGTCCAGAATAGTCACATCCTCTTTGGGAACGAACAGCAGGAAGCCTGATGTGGGGTTTGGCGTAGTGGGCAAGAACACACTAACTGTGTCATGGCCCATTTCCTCCAATCGTGCACCTACCTCTCCGCGAGTATCGGTTGCAATAAATGCTATGGCGAACAAACCTTTGCGTGGATATTCAATCAGTCCGATTTTTTCGAAAGAGGTTTCCTGCTGTGAGAACACAGTCTGGAAAATTTGTTTCAAGCCAGAATAAAGATTGCGGACAAGCGGCATCCGCCCCAGTAAATGCTCGCCATAAGAAACAATTGATTTCCCGACATAGTTTGCAGTCAGGAAGCCGATAATTGTGATCAGAAAGAAAGCAACGATCAAGCCGAAACCGGGGATCGAAAAGGGAAGGTAATTATCCGGATTGTAGACATCCGGAATATACGGCTTCACCCAGCTGTCGACCCATTCGATAAATCCCCAGACCAGATAGGCGGTGATTGCCAATGGTGCGCAAATGATGAAACCGGTGAGAAAATAATTACGTAAACGCGTAAACCCACCAATACGTTTGGGTTTTACCTTGTGTTCTTCCATTCAGAAATCATCCATGTCCCAAAATCAAGATTTGGAACCTAACAGCCATCATTCAAGTCGCAAGGCAAGTTAATTATTCGACAGTAACGGATTTCGCGAGGTTCCTTGGTTGGTCCACGTCTGTACCCATTAAAACAGCTGTATGATAGGCAAGAAGCTGTATGGGCAATGCGTATACCAATGGCGTCAGAATATCCGGAACATCAGGCATTACTATGGTATGTTCTGCATTGATTGAAGCGGCATTTGCGCCTTTTTCATCGGTAATCAGGATAATCCGTCCACCGCGCGCTGCGACCTCCTGCATGTTTGAAACGGTTTTGTCGAAGATGTTGTCATGCGGAGCAATTACAACGACAGGCATGTCTTCGTCGATCAGTGCAATCGGGCCATGCTTCAACTCTCCTGCCGCATAACCTTCCGCGTGAATGTATGAGATTTCCTTCAGTTTCAACGCGCCTTCCATGGCAAGCGGATAGCTTGTATCACGGCCCAGATAGAGAACATGCCGGACCCGCTGGAGGTCTTGTGCCACCTTTTCGATCTCTTCTTCTTGTTTGAGCGCCTGATTGATAAAGCGCGGCGCTTCCGTAATGTCACGTACGAGTTGGCGTTCTTCTTCTGGTGAGATTGTGCCACGCGCCTTACCTGCAGCGATACTTAAAGAAGCGAGTGTAGACATCTGACATGTGAACGCTTTTGTAGATGCAACACCGATTTCTGGACCCGCCAGCGTGGGAAACACAACATCGGATTCCCTGGCAATTGTGGATTCCCGAACGTTTACGATTGCACCGATATGCTGCCCCTGCTCACGGCAATACCGTAGCGATGCCAATGTATCGGCCGTTTCACCTGACTGGGAGATAAACAGGGATAGGCCATTCTTCGCCATTGGCATTTCCCGATAGCGGAACTCGGAGGCGATATCGATATCTACCGGCAATCTTGCATACCGCTCAAACCAGTATTTGCCTACCAGCCCTGCAAGAAACGCCGTACCACAAGCAGAGATTGCGATCCGGTCAAGTTTCGCAAAATCAAATGGCATATCTTCCTGAATCCGCGCCTCACATTTGCCAAAGTCCAGATAGTGAGAAAGCGTATGGGCAATGACTTCCGGCTGCTCGAAAATCTCTTTCTGCATAAAGTGACGGTGATTGCCTTTGTCTACCAGCAGGCTTGAACCGACGGACAATTGCATTGCGCGGTTAACGGATTTTCCGTTGAGATCGAAAATCTCCACCTGCTTTTTGGTGAGCACACACCAGTCACCATCCTCAAGGTAAGTAACCTTGTTGGTGAACGGCGCCAGAGCAATCGCGTCTGAGCCGATATACATGCTGTCTTCGCCGTGCCCGATCGCCAGTGGCGGACCGTTTCTTGCGCCTACGATAAGATCGGGCTCTTCCTTGAACATGATTGCCAGTGCGAAAGCACCTTCAAGACGCTTCAATGCTTCAAGTGCAGCCTCACGGGGTTGCAGACCGTTTTTCAGGTTGCGCGCTACGAGATGCGCAACAACTTCCGTATCTGTTTCAGAAGCAAATGCGTAACCATCGGCTTCAAGTTCATCCCGCAACTCACGGAAATTCTCGATGATACCATTATGAACAAGTGCGACATTCTCGGAAAAATGCGGATGCGCGTTGATTTCGTTCGGTACACCATGCGTCGCCCATCGGGTATGGCCTATGCCGGTGGTTCCCTTTAGCGGATATTGCTCAATGCGCTCAGCAAGATTGACAAGCTTGCCCTCAGCGCGACGGCGGTCAAGACCGAAATCTTCCTGGGTTGCGACGCCAGCTGAGTCATAGCCCCGATATTCAAGCCGTTTCAAAGCATCCACAAGCAGTGGCGCTACAGCTTCATTGCCTACAATGCCTACTATTCCGCACATATTCAGACCCCTTAATGCCCATTATGCTTGGGTGACTAACGCGTTTGTTTCTCTGATGAAACTCAATTCAGGTTTCAATACATTTCCATGCAAATTAGGTGCCAAATGCTTAACACAACTGAAACTTCAGAAACCGGAGTGTCACGAACCTTTATTTCGTTCGTCCTTGACTCGCTGGTTGCGTTCGCGAATTTCCCTGCCACGCCCCTCTTTGTTGGTTTGTCTACCGCGCGCCAAACCAAGACCATCAGAGGGAACATCTTCCACGATAACACTCCCGGAAGCAATATATGCGCCATCTCCGATGGTTACAGGAGCAACAAGCGCGCTATTCGACCCGATGAACGCACCAGCGCCAATTGTAGTCTTGTGCTTGTTAATGCCATCATAGTTACAGGTGATGGTGCCTGCTCCAATATTGGCTTTTTCCCCAATCTCGGCATCACCGATATAAGTCAGGTGGTTAACTTTGGCTCCGGAAGCAACTTTTGCATTTTTGACCTCCACAAAATTTCCAACTTTTGCCTTTTCTGCGAGATCTGTTCCCGATCGCAGACGTGCATAAGGTCCAACTTCCGCATTCTCCCCAACTGTTGCCCCTTCAATGTGGCTGAACGCCCTTACTCTGGAACCTGATTTAACCGTGACGCCAGGGCCAAAAACAATATTCGGCTCAAGGATGACATCCGGTTCAATTACTGTGTCAGCGTTCAAAAAGACTGTTTCCGGTGCCTGCATTGATACGCCAGATTGCATCAGTCTTTTCCGCGCTGCCTGCTGCCAAAGCGCTTCTACTTCTGCCAGGCCATCGCGTGTGTTAACGCCCATGACTTCTGTTTCATCAGCCTCAACCGCCTGGACCAAATGCCCCTGTTCATTTGCAATCTCAACGACATCAGTAAGATAGTACTCACCTTTGGAATTGTCATTTCCTATTGCATCAAGGAGAGAAAGTGCCCTGTCACCGGCAAGCCCCATAATGCCGCCATTGCAGAAATTGATTTTCCGTTCCTCATCAGTGGCGTCGCGCTCTTCCCGGATCGCCTGTAACTTGCCATCTTTTTCCAACAGTCGGCCATATCCCGTCGGGTTATTCGCGCGAAACCCCAAGACAGCGACCACGGCACCTTCTGCCAAGGCTGAGCGCATTCGTTTTAATGTTTCCGGCGTTAGAAGCGGGGTGTCGCCGAAAAGAACAAGAATGTCATCATGACCACTCTCCAGCGCCTTTCTGGCAGCAAGTACCGCATGACCGGTTCCCAGACGTTCGGTCTGTTCAAAAACCTGGGTGTCGGATTTTTCCGTGACAACAATTTCGCTGACAGCTTCGGCACCTTTTCCTGCAACAACAGCAATTGCATCGCATTGCGCTGCTACTGAAACCCGCATGACATGAGTAATCATCGGCAAGCCGGCAACAGGGTGCAGAACCTTGGGCAAGTTGGAACGCATTCTGGTTCCCTCACCCGCTGCAAGAATAATAGCCAGGCATGTTCTCGCCATATGCGCTTCTCCGACCTTGATTCCTTGATCTCTGTCATGCCGACATAGCGAATCTTGCCGTAATTTAACAGTATGGGATTGGCCGTACTGCTGCAGGAATGCTTTTTTGCTTAACGCCTAGCCGATCTGCCCGAGCACGGGGAACGTTGCCAACAACCAGTAAGCGAAAACCTGCAAACCACCGGTGATGAACAGTATGCCTGTGAGTATGAGCAGCACGCCGACAATTTGTTCCACACGCCCAAGGTATTTCTTGAAACGATTCAGGAAATTCATGAACGGGCCAATAAACAAGGCAGAGAGTACAAAGGGAATTCCCAGCCCGGCTGAATAGACACCCAGCAAGAAGGCCCCCTCGCCTACGGTCTCACGTGATCCGGCAAGTCCAAGGATCGGTGCGAGAATGGGGCCGATACAAGGTGTCCAGCCGAATGCAAAGGCCAATCCCATTACGAAACTGCCGCTTGGACCGCTTCCGGATGTCTGAAACCTCGCCTCTCTTTGCAGTAATCCGATCTTGAAAAGGCCCAGAAAGTGCAACCCCATGATGATGATGATGACACCGGCAACCTTTGCAAGAACATCTGACCATTGCAGAAGGAACTTGCCGATTGCCGTTGCTGATGCCCCCAAAGAAACGAAAACGACTGAAAAACCAAGCACGAAAAGCAGCGAATGAATAACCACTTTCCGGCGCAATTCGTTATCAACTGATTTTTCTTCTGTCCCGGTAAGAT
>JBCCYR010000212.1:0-5321 GCA_039189355.1 Pseudomonadota bacterium | reverse complement strand
GCAATCCCGAGTTGAGGCAGTTTAAGGGCTAAATCATTTGGCGGTTCCCGACCGTTGCGCTTAAAGTCCTCACGGGCAAGATGGGTTGCGTTTTCCGCTTGCAGTTGAACAAGCTTGGCCTCTTTGAGGGCTTGTTCCGCAGCTGCCAGTTCAGCAAAATAACGACTGTTTTCAATTTCGATAAGCGGCTCTCCGGCTTTAACCGACTCGCCAGCAAGTGCACCTTCGAATACTTTCTCGACTTTGCCGGATATCGACGCACTTAAATTGATCGACCATCTGGGTTTGACCTCTGAAAGAGATCGTATCTCTACCTGTTCCGCATTTGCTGTAACCTCAACAACGGAAACTTCTGGCAGTGATGGTGGTGTTATAAGTTCGTTGACCTCAACCGTATCTTCAAGCTGGCTGATGAAAAGGATTGCTGCGGATAGCACCAAGGAAGCCAGTATAATCCACGGCCATTTGGTGCCGCTTTCGGTGCTGTCCGGATAAACACCTAACCGCGTATCATCTTCAATCAGTTTCCCGCTGTCGCTTGATTTTGCCGTGCTTGGTTTTTCTATAATGTTCATCTGAAAAAGGGCCCTGGATTATGTTTTTCAGCTGATAGGGAATGAGGGTCGAAAAAGCTTCAACTCTTCAATGAGCTCAGTAAAACTTTTGCTGCTTTTTTGGATGAGGCCCGAAGCGCCTTTACTTTTTGCAGCGGATACAACGCTTCTAAGTTGAAATAGATTCCGCTTATTCCGGTTGCTATCGTGGTGATCTGCTTTGGGCTCGCGTTTGGATAATCATCCCGGATAACCTGCTTTATCATCGCAATGAAATCATCAAGCCATGCCTGCATATTCTTTGATAATGCTGGATCATCAGCTGATGCAATAATCAAAGCATGTGATATTTTTATCGTCTGCTGGTCTGAATATTGTGTGTTGAAAAGCCAGTCGACTAGCGTCTCTGCCCGATTGCGCAGGGGAAGTTGGGAAGTAAGCAAGATGTTGCTTTCTCTGCTTTTTTCTAGAAGCCGATCCACGAAAGCTTCCAGCAGATCACTCCGATTTCCAATATTATGACGAACGAGGGGGCGTGCCATGCCCGCAACTTCTGCGGTTTTAGCTAATGTGGCGCCATCCAAACCATATCGTGCAATACATACGGAGAAGGCGTCCAATATCTGCTCTCTGCGCTGGTCTTTGATATCCGGCCTAGCCATTTTCTGTTCCGAGTTGATTATCTATGTTGACAAACAATTAAGAGTATGAAAGTTGATTGTCAAGTTTGATAACTTTGATTTTTGAAACCGACCTAAGAAGATTGATTTTCTACACGCGTATCTAAAGGAGGGATCGCAATGCTATTGAAGATGCAGAAAAGTTTGAAAGTCATGGCAATGACTACAATTATATTTGCTGGCAGCGCAGTTGCTGAAAATTTAGCTAATTTGGGCAATCACGCTTTTGCAAATAGCAGTTTCTCCAATGGTATTACCTTGAAGATCAATGGCATTCGCAATTCAAAAGGAAACGTGGTGGTGCTGATCTTTGATAACAAAAATGCCTATGATAGTTACGATTACAACAATGCGGTCGGGTATGAAGCAGTGCGGTCCAAGAAGGGATCGTTAACTGTCAAGTTTCCGTATTTGACGAAAGGCCCATTGGCAATCACGGCATTCCATGATGAGGACGGCAACGAAGATCTCAATATGAATGGAGAAATTCCCGAAGAAGGCTATGCTATTAGCGGTGCCAAGGATGCAAGCGATCTGCCGACCTTCAAGAATGCATCGGTTTCAAGTGAAAAAGTTGCTATCAGGATGTTCTATTTCGATTGACGGTACAGGTTTTTACAAACCACATACAAATGAAACTGGTCTTTGCTTGAGTTCAGCAATCACATCAATTTGAAAAATAGCCCATGCGCGACATAGAATTTTTATATGGCTGTCAGCCAGCTCGCACAAGAAATAAAAGCGGTTTATTGTATTGGCGAGGTCAGAACCCCTCTGATTGAGGGCGCAGGTCGAGTTCGTGCGTCCAGACAGAGGGCGGCTGTTGCGTAATTTGCCAGTAGATTTCGGCGATTTCTTCAGGCTTCATCATCTTTGAAGGATCAAGGCTGTGCAATTCACGGCTTTTATCCGTGTCAATAATACCATCCAGAATGGCATGTACGACATGAACGCCCTGTGGCTGTAACTCTCTTGCCAAAGCCTGAGCAAGTCCGCGCAAGGCAAATTTCGCTGATGCAAAGGCTGAAAACTTGCCGCCGCCACGAAGGCTTGCAGTAGCACCGGAAACAATAAAAGTTCCCCCGCCTGAATTCGCCATGGATTGCATGGTGTTTTGCGCGAGGTTAAAGGCTGACAATGCCATGTTCCGCCAGCATGTTTCATAATCTTCTGCGGAAGTTTTACCGAGCGGTGCAATGACCAAATGCGCTGCATTGTGCACAACAACATGTGGAGGCCCAAACTCTGTTATAAGCCCACTCAGGACATCATGTGCAGTATTTTCGACGGATAGATCGCAGGCACGAATATCAAGGCCTGATTGTCCGTTCCCCGACCGGGTCAAGCCAACAGCATGCATGCCATTGGAATTGAAGTGTTCCATGAGTGCGGAACCCAGTCCTGATCCCGCACCTGCAACGATAGCCAGCGGCTTTTGTGTCATAACTTGAACTCCAGTTTTGATCTGGCTTCCGTTGAAGCCTTGGGAACTTTTACAGAAGTCCCAGTATAGTCAGACCGAGAAGCATTGTCACAAGCCACGCTGCAGCAAAGGCAAGCGTCCTGGCCACCGGAATGCCCATTACATAGATCACAAAATGCGCAAAGCGGGCGAAGAAATACACCGAGCAGAGTGTGATTGTAGAAGCGGAGGAAAGCCCAAGCATAACAACCCCAATTGCCAGAGGTGCAAAGACGACGAGGTTTTCCGTCGCGTTTTTATGCGCAGCTTCTGCCCGTTTGGCCCAGGCGGGTAGAGCCGGAAGGTCTGAACGCGGATTGCCAAGTGTTGCAGGAATACCCCAAACGAAGAAGCGGGGAGTGGCATAGCTCATCCAGAACAGTCCCGTCATGATTGCTGTTGCGGCAAGCCAATGTATCTCGGTCATTTTGTTTCCTTTCAGCTATCTGGGGAGGCAAAATGCAAATGCCTCGCAATTTTGACTTTTTGTGATGTGCCAGGTTTTCTTCATTCAGCTAGGTTCAGCTGAAAAATCCGGTTGCTGGCCAATCACATCTGAAAATGCATGAGATTGTTTGATAAAGAAAATTTCTTTTTTGAATGAACCCATTCGCAATAAAAACTATTTGCTCCCGGCAGACGAGATTAAGGGTTACGGGTGACGTGTTGCAAACCATGGAGAGGTTTGAATGAGTTCAATTTCGAACAGCGTAAAGAGACTTGCCGTGGTTTCAATCCTGCTACTTGCAATGCTGTTGGCGGTTGAGACACATTCATTTGCGGAAGAGCAGTGCGGTTCTGCTGAAAATCCCTGCACAATTGAAAGCGGAACATTTCATATCAAGTTACCGGATGGCGACAGGCGCGGTGCAGTATTTCTCCTCCATGGCGGCGGCGGTCAGGGAAGCGGATTATTGAACTCGAACATGGCGCGGCAGGCGGTTGAGCGGGGATTTGTATTCGTTGCACCCAATGGCGAACACTCCACCGCAAGGTTCCCAAGAAACTGGGCTGTAAAGGCAGACAATTTCGGACATGAGAAAGATGACATCGCGTTTCTGGATGATGTCATGGATCATGTGGCAGACAAGTATTCCGTAGACCGGAGAAAAATGCTGCTGGCAGGGTTTTCCCGTGGCGGGTCAATGGTGTGGGATGTTGCATGCCACGCACCCGGCACCGCCCGGGCATACGCTCCGGCGGCTGGTGCATTTTGGGATACGCTGCCGGAAAAATGTGAGGCACCGGTAGACCTGTTCCACACCCATGGCTGGGATGACCGCACTGTACCACTGGAAGGAAGACCCTTGTGGGACGGGAAGATTGCACAAGGTGATGTTTGGGAAAGTTTGCGTATCCTGAGAACTGCAAATGGTTGCGACGGACGCCAGCCGTCACGCTCCAGTATTGAAGGAGAGCGCTGGTTGCGGCACTGGGAAAACTGCAATGCAGGAAGGATCGATCTGATGTTGTATCCCGGTGGTCATGGGGTTCCATCGGATTGGGCTCCCCGGATTCTCGACTGGTTCGAAGCCAGAATTGCCGAAGATTTCCGATGACCGGTCGAGCACTAACTCACCGAAATTTGAATAATTCAGACCGCGAATGAGACTATTCAAAATTACAACTAAAAGATCAAAATCCATCATGATAAGTCAAAACGCGTAGCAAAAGGACTTGAGAAATTGAATTTTCAGCAGTTGAGATTTGTCATAGCAGTTGCTGATACGGGCTCTTTTACAAGAGCTGCGGACCGTTGTTGCGTTACCCAGCCGGCACTTTCCAATGCAATAAGCCAGTTTGAGGAGGAGCTTGGCGGCAAACTGTTTAACCGCACAACAAGATCGGTAACACCCACCGAGTTCGGTAAACTGATCATCCCGGACATGAGAAACATCATGGAGGCGCAATCGAACCTGATTTCAAATGCTTCCATTTACAACTCGCGTGATGACTAAACCGTCCGCGTTGGCGTGTCACCGCTCATCAGCCCTGAGTTTGTGGAATCCATGTTGGGGAAAATCTCTAAACAAGATCCCGAACTGAATATTGTTCTTACCGAAATGAACAAGGTTGACATCCCGCCGGCGCTGGATGGCGGGGGCATTGATTTCGGGTTGGGACCCGTGTCTCTGGCAAACGGTTCTTATGAGAACCTTTCGATATACTCCGAGCCGCTTCTGTACGTTTCAAATGAGAAAAACACAAAACCGGTACCTTTAAGGGACTTGGAAGACGAGCCATTGGTTTTGGTTCCGGATGATTGCGGTCTGGCTGAAACCGTCAGGACATTGTTCCGGGATCATCAGTTGCGCCTGAAGGAATATGAGGGCAGAGCCTTGAGCTATCATATTCTTGAAAGGTGGGCATTGATCGGGATTGGCTCGACATTGTTGCCGGCATCAAAAGTGTCAGACATCAGTCATGCGCGTCCGATTGATGATAACAGCGGCGGGTTTGTGACAATAAAGTTCCAGGCGACTTGGGCAAAGCAGCAGGAACAGCGCCCGACTTTCATGAATATATTCGACAGTTTCACCTTCAAGCAGGATGGCGAGGTAGAAAGACCAAGTTTTCACTAGCTCAGGCGGGCAGGGGAAAAGTGAACTTAAATCTGAAACATAG
>JBCCYR010000211.1:0-5352 GCA_039189355.1 Pseudomonadota bacterium | reverse complement strand
AGCTAATTGCCTTCCCCAGCCTCTCAGAAAGCCCAAAGACCGTAGCGGTAGCTGCTGGAGACGAGATCACTTTTGAAGAAGACGGAGAACAGGTCGTTGCGTCAGCTCTGATTCCAGACGGTGACAACCTCATCGCGATCCTTCACGGCACCGATACGACGGATATCCAGACGGACAGATGCGTAAAACTTCAGCGCATTGCCACCGGTTGTGGTTTCGGGCGAACCGAACATGACACCAATTTTCATGCGGATCTGGTTGATGAAAATCACCATCGTGTTGGAACGGGAAATCGAGGCAGTCAGCTTGCGCAAGGCCTGGCTCATCAACCGTGCCTGAAGACCGGGAAGTGAATCGCCCATTTCCCCCTCAATTTCCGCCCGTGGTGTAAGGGCGGCAACCGAGTCAATCACTAGCACATCAACCGCACCGGAGCGCACCAGAGTATCAGCAATTTCAAGCGCCTGTTCCCCGGTATCCGGCTGCGAAATCAGAAGGTCTTCCAGGTTTACGCCAAGCTTTCTTGCATAAACCGGATCAAGCGCATGCTCCGCATCCACAAATGCACAAATGCCACCGTTCTTTTGCGCTTCCGCAACCGTGTGCAGCGCCATGGTTGTCTTGCCGGAGGATTCAGGTCCGTAAATTTCAATAATGCGGCCTTTCGGCAAGCCGCCAACACCAAGCGCAATATCCAGACCAAGCGAACCGGTGGAAACGGTTTCGATTTCCACGACCTGCTCATTCTTGCCGAGCTTCATGATGGAGCCCTTGCCGAAGGCCCGTTCAATTTGCCCAAGAGCGGCTTCCAGAGCCTTGGTTTTGTCCACGCTGCTATCCTCGACGAGTCTCAATGAATTTTGTGCCATCTGTAACATCCTTCCCATACCGGTGGTAGTCCCCGAATATCGTCGCCCACACGATTAAGGGCATTCGATATTGCTCATTTGTTCTTTTTTGTACCATTAATGTTCTATTTTTACAATAGACTTAAGGTATTGAAAATATTGGATTTTGTATTTTTTGTTCTTACTAAGTTCTCTTTTATGGCACTTTATGGACAAAATGGTGCAATTTGAGCTTGTCCTCGCAGAACATATATCCGATTCTGTTCCTTCATATTCACGTCTTTGTCCCTAAATAGAATGAGTGGGCAAAATCAGAGGAGAATTTCATGATCCTTTTTTTGCAGCAATGTTTGTTTCCCTATTGTGGCTTGTGCCTGCACATGCCGAGCCATCCGCAGGCCCAGCGGTGCTTACAGTCACGGGCAGCATTTCAAAACCCAACAGAAGCGCAGCAGATGAATTTGCCGACGTGTTTTTCAGCAGTCATGATGTGGACTTTGAAAAGGCCGCAGCCTTCGATCTGAAGGCACTTGAAGCACTGGGCATGAAAACCGTGCGGGCCTCATACGAAGACTGGCCGAAGACATTCACCTTTGAGGGACCACTGCTCTCCGACGTGCTGAAAGCAGCTGGTGCAACCGGAGAAACACTCATTGTACGCGCACTGGATGGATATGCACCGGAATTGCCAATGGCTGACACGGAAAAATATCCTGTAATTCTGGCACTCAAGGTTGACGGCGAGTATCTCGGCCTTGGGGACCGTGGCCCGTCCTGGGTCATTTATCCACGTGACGATTATCCGGAGCTTGCAAAGGAAGATGACAGCAAGTTCGTCTGGTCCGTGTATCATATTGAGGTGAAATGACATGCTGGGGACCAGCAGGGCCGAATGCCGTCTTATCCGGCCGGAAGACAGGGATGGCAGCACCTATCACGGCAAGCAGGGGTTTGACTATTTTGAGGGCATTGCCAAGCAGACTGTAAATTCATCTGCAATCTGCATGCATTTGCTCGAAATACCGCCCGGCGGTCGCGCCAAGGCCCACAAGCATGATACGCATGAAACGGCCATTTACGTGCTTGAAGGCGAGTCCCGCATGTGGTGGGGAGAAGCGCTGCAGCATGTTATGGATGCGAAATCAGGCGACCTTGTCTATATCCCGGCAGATGTTCCCCATCTGCCTGTAAACATATCGGACAAGCCGGTAAAGGCAGTCATCGCCCGCACAGACCCGAATGAGCAGGAGAGCGTTACCCTTTTGCCGGAGCTGGAAAAGCTCGTACCAGCGACCTAAGCCCAATCGGCCCTGTCACCGAAACGTAATACTTCCGTCCCATAAGACAGTTCCAGGAAATGCATAAACCTTCAAAGGGGATGACGATGGCGGATAAAAACGGCATGCAGGACCAGCGTAGCTGGGTGGAAGCCGAAATGGAGGATTCCTTTGATGAAGAAATGGAGATGGAAATTGATGATTTCCGCATTCCTGATGAATTGAAAAAGCTTAAAGATCACAAGGAAGCCCCTTCCCTGAACCGACAGGTATACTTCCGCGAATTGCTGCGACTGCAGGGCGAACTGGTCAAACTACAGGACTGGGTATCCCATACCGGATACAAACTCGTCGTCATTTTTGAAGGCCGTGATGCTGCCGGAAAGGGTGGCGTAATCAAACGTATAACGCAAAGGTTGAACCCTCGCATCTGCCGTGTTGTGGCCCTACCTGCACCGTCTGACCGGGAAAAAAGCCAGTGGTATTTTCAGCGTTATGTACCACATCTGCCTGCCGGCGGTGAAATGGTTCTTTTCGACCGTTCCTGGTACAACCGTGCAGGGGTTGAACGTGTGATGAATTTTGCAACCGAAGACCAGGTGGAGCAGTTTTTCAACGACGTTCCGGAATTTGAACGGATGCTTGCCCGCTCCGGCATCAAGCTCGTCAAATACTGGTTTTCCATCACAGACCAGGAGCAGCAGTTGCGCTTCCAGATGCGCATTCACGACCCGATCCGCCAGTGGAAGCTGTCACCGATGGATTTGCAATCACGGATCCGGTGGGAAGACTATACCAAGGTCAAGGAAGAAATGCTTGAGCGCACAAACATTCCGGAAGCACCTTGGTATATCGTTGAAGGCAATGACAAGAAACGTGCCCGTCTCAATTGTATCAATCACCTGCTCGACCAAGTGCCATATGAAGAAGTTGAGCACGATCCAATTACATTGCCCGAACGGGTTTTTAATCCGGATTACGAGCGACAGGTACTACCGACAGAACTGTATGTTCCAGAAAAATATTAGAGTTCCGGGCGCATACTGCGGTCCGGTTAGTCCAAATGCAAGCTTGGGAGTTTTCCGGCAAGGGCTTTCTCTTGTCTTTGCATTGAAATAGGGTCGGTTGAACCACAATTACCTCAAGTAAGCGGGTACCAACTGTATATACCACATCAGGATTCACCGGAGAATACAATGAGCGAGAACTCAACCTATACACCACCAAAAGTCTGGAAATGGGATACGGAAAGCGGCGGCAAGTTTGCTTCAATCAATCGCCCGATTGCAGGTCCCACTCACGACAAGGAACTTCCTGTCGGCAAGCATCCGCTTCAGCTGTACTCACTTGGGACACCAAACGGTGTAAAGGTTACCACAATGCTTGAAGAGCTTCTGGCGGCAGGTCATGACGGAGCTGAATATGATGCCTGGTACATCGACATCAATGAAGGCGACCAGTTCGCAAGTGGCTTTGTCGACGTAAATCCGAATTCGAAAATCCCTGCCCTCATGGACCACTCGACCAATCCGAAAGTGCGTGTCTTCGAATCCGGCTCCATTCTGCTTTATCTGGCTGACAAGTTTGGCGCGCTCATTCCGCAGGATCATGCCGGCCGTACGGAGTGCCTGAACTGGTTGTTCTGGCAAATGGGCTCGGCACCTTACCTTGGTGGCGGTTTTGGGCATTTCTTCGCATATGCACCTGAGAAATTTGAGTACCCCATCAACCGTTTTGCAATGGAGACCAAACGACAGCTGGACGTGCTTGATCGCCACCTTGCAGATAATGAATACATGTGTGGCGATGAATACTCGATTGCAGACATTGCGATATGGCCCTGGTATGGCGTTCTGGTTCAGGGCAAGATTTATGGCGACTCAGCAACGTTCCTGGATACACAATCCTACAAAAACGTGGTTCGCTGGTCAGAACAGATCGCTGCCCGTGAGGCAGTTCAACGGGGCCGGAAAGTCAACCGTGGATCGGGAGAAGAGTGGGAACGGGTAAGAGAGCGCCACAGTGCGCTTGACATAGACAATGCCGGTTCCCAAGCTGCGGAATGAATGCCAGGGTGCCTGTGAACTTGTTGATCACAGGCACCTTATTTCAATTTCAGGTTGAATTTGCAAATAAAAACCCATAACAGTAGCCTGTAGTTTGAGAATATAAAATATATAGGCACAGTATACTTAAAGACAGAAAATCTGCCCTGCTTTTCATGGTGTTGGCCTCAGGCGTAGCAAGCTTCAGCGGGCTTTTGATTCGCAACATACAGTCTGCGAGCCCTGATCAGATCAACATCTACCGATCGATTTTCTTTACCGCCGTTGTAACCCTGGGTTTTGCAATCCGGAACAAGAAAAGTTTTTCAAACAAATCGGGTTATCTGAATCCACCGGTAATCTGGGCATCGCTCTGTCTTGGAGCTACCGGACTACTTGTCCCTTATGCACTTACCATGACAACGATAGCCAATAATGCATTTGCAATGAGCGCTACTCCGTTCATCAGCATGTTTCTCGCCTTTGTCTTTCTTGGAGAGCGCATATCCAGAGCAACCCTGATCGCCATGGCATTCGCTTCGGGTGGAATCATCCTGATGATTTTTGATGGTTTGGGCCGTGGAACCACTACAGGGGATGTTTTGGCCATTCTTGTTGCAATCGGCTTTTCAACATTTGCCGTCATCCTGCGCGCCAACAAAGACCTTGAGATGACCCCGTGCCTGTTCGGGGCGGGCCTAATTGTCATCGCAGGCTCGATAATTTCAAACAATGACGGGTATGCAATATCTCAACATGACTTGATACTATGCTTGATTTGGGGCTCTGTTTTGTCAGGGATTGTGCACTGGATTTTTGTAATAGCGGCAAAATACTTGCTGGCTTCGGAACTTACGTTATTCACCCTGTTTGAATTTGCCCTTGCACCGGCCTGGGTCTGGATATTCCTGAGTGAAAAACCGGAAAACATGGCTCTCGTGGGAGGCAGCATTGTAATATGCTCTGTAGGCATCAGGGCGCTTGCCGAGCTTTTCAGACAACAGCAGAAAATTACATATGCACAGATTAACCAATCCCCTGATTCATGCTTAAATGCCAAACGAAAATAAGGTATGGTACTTTATGTATGCGGTTAATTTGCAATCTTGCTTTCCTTGATGTCGACCAATCCAGATCGGCTGATTGATTTTATATGAAAGCGGGATGCCAGGAACGTGTTGT
>JBCCYR010000210.1:0-5372 GCA_039189355.1 Pseudomonadota bacterium | reverse complement strand
GTCGCGATGTGGTGGAATGACGGCTATCACGAGAACGTTCTGCCCTTCACCAACAACATCCCGCAACGCGATGGTGGCACACACCTTGCCGGTTTTCGTGGTGCACTGACGCGTCAGGTCAACGGGTATGCGGAGAATTCCGGCATGCTGAAGAAGGAGAAAGTGTCTCTTTCCGGCGATGATTGCCGCGAAGGCTTGACCTGTGTGCTTTCCGTCAAAGTTCCCGATCCAAAATTCTCGTCCCAGACAAAGGACAAGCTTGTATCCTCTGAAGTGCGCCCGGTTGTCGAGAGCCTGGTGAATGAATCACTCAACGGCTGGCTCGAGGAAAACCCGAATGAAGCCAAAATGGTCATCACGAAGGTTGTAGAGGCGGCTGCAGCCCGCGAAGCAGCACGCAAGGCCCGTGAACTGACCCGCCGCAAGGGTGCGCTGGACATCGCCTCGCTTCCCGGCAAGCTTGCTGACTGTCAGGAGCGTGATCCGGCAAAATCGGAGCTTTTCCTGGTGGAGGGCGACTCGGCAGGTGGTTCGGCCAAGCAGGGTCGTAACCGGGCCAATCAGGCGGTTCTGCCATTGCGCGGCAAAATCCTGAATGTGGAACGTGCCCGCTTTGACAAGATGCTTTCGAGTCAGGAAATCGGAACCTTGATTACCGCGCTTGGAACCGGAATTGGGAAAGACGAGTTCAACATCGAGAAATTGCGGTATCACCGCATCATCATCATGACGGATGCGGATGTCGATGGCGCCCATATCCGTACCCTGTTGCTGACCTTCTTCTTCCGCCAGATGCCGGAATTGATCGAACAGGGCCATCTCTACATCGCCCAACCTCCGCTTTACAAAGTGACCCGCGGCAAGTCCATGCAGTATCTCAAGGACGAGCATGCGCTTGAAGAATTCCTCATTGATGGCGGGCTCGAAGAATCCCGTCTTGAGCTTGCAGACGGGGAAGTGCGAACCGGTACGGACCTGAGAGACGTTGTGAATACAGCCCTCAAGGTCAAAGTACTGATCAATGGCCTTCACACCCGTTACAACAAGGATGTTGTTGAGCAGACCGCCATTGCCGGCGCACTGAACCCGGACCTGATGAACAATGCGGAGCAGGCGGCCCAGGCTGCTGATTACGTTGCGAAACGTCTGGATGTGATTTCCGAGGAGACAGAGCGCGGCTGGCAAGGGTCTGTTGGCGAGGATGGCAGCCTCAATTTTGAGCGCATGGTGCGCGGGGTCAAGGAAATTGCCCAGATCGACATGGCACTGATTGATTCAGCCGATGCCCTGCGGCTTGACGGACATGCCCCACAATTGCAGGAAATCTATGGCCGCCCACCAACATTCCATCGCAAGGAAAACACAGCGAGCATTCCTGGTCCGCGTGCATTGCTTGAGAACATTTTTGATGCGGGGCGCAAGGGCATCGCGCTTCAGCGCTACAAGGGGCTCGGTGAGATGAATCCTGACCAGCTTTGGGAAACAACGCTTGATCCTGATGCGCGCTCGCTTCTGCAGGTGCGCGTCAATGAAGCCGCAGATGCTGACGATCTGTTCTCCCGTTTGATGGGAGAAGAGGTGGAGCCGAGGCGCGATTTCATCCAGTCCAACGCACTGAATGTTGCAAATCTTGATATTTGATTTGCCTCTGCCGGTAAATCTCTGGTGATTTGAAATTTAGGCGTTAGCCGTTATCATTCGGGAATTTTAAAAGTTCCGGATGTACATCTACGTGGATCAGGCAGACAAGAAAGAGGGATCTGGCAAGCAGCCACCCAAGATCTGGCAATGGGGTGTGCTGATCCTGTTTGTCGGCGGGCTTGTTGGTGCTGCCCTGTTTGCCAAATCTTCTGCAGGCGTAACCTGGATTGACGGATTTCATTCATTCCCCCAGCTAATCGAGGATATGGGCTGGTGGGGACCGGCTGGTATTATCCTTTTGATGATCATTCACTGTTTTGTGCCATTCCCGGCCGAGTTCGTAGCAATAGCCGCGGGCAGTGCATTCGGTACGTTTTACGGAACATTGTATACTTGGCTTGGTGCCATGATTGGCGCAATGCTCTCCTTCGCGCTCACGCGGATTTTCGGCCAGCCCTTCGTTGCCTGGGCGCTACCGGAAAAGCAGAAGGTCATGCTTGACAAGTGGACGGAAGACCAGGGTGCGATGACGCTGCTGATCAGCCGCTTCATTCCGGTCATTGCCTTTAATCTGATCAACTATGCTGCCGGGTTGACGAAGGTCAGCTGGTGGACGTTCTTCTGGACAACCGGGGCAGGAATTCTGCCGCTTACCGCCCTTATGGTCTATATGGGTGCAAAGATGCAGCATCTATCATGGGAATGGCTGATCGGAGTCTCAATCGTCTGTATCGCGTTGATGGCATTCCTGCACTGGTACAAGCGGAACAGGATGGGTTAGTTTACTGACATATCCTGTAGGTACAGGTTTTTCCGTGACAGCCGAGATCGAAGTGGAAATGATCAGTGTGGAATGTATCAGACTCCGGTCCCAACACAGTCGTGAACCGTTCACAAGCCTGATCCCGTACCTTTTTGAGGAACCGGAATTCCGGTGTCGTTTCCGGTGCTGGCTGACCTTCAGAACTATTCTCATCTTCCGTTTCTTCAGATAGCGGCCAGTCGTCCAGTAGCGTTACCGTGCTGCCGTTTTCAAAGGTGAACCCGATAATGTCCAGCGCATTGGCAAAACCGTGTTCCGAAATTTTTCCGTCCGGCGCATTGTTGCGGCGGCGACACTGGTAGCCTGTACTGGAAACGATAGAAGAGAGTTTTGTTTCGAGAATGTTTTCCGCGGCAGAATTTGCATCATGCATCCATTCCGCAAGTGTTGTTGCCATGCGGCAGTTCATGACTGCTTTGCTGGAGAGCTTGACGCCTGCGATGCCGGTGACTTCCAGTGGCGAGCGTTCCCCGCACTGGTTTTCAGAAATTGGTGGCAGGAGTTTTGCAACAACGGTACCGTTTAAAACTGCCGGACACGCTGACTGATAAATACGTTTCTTTTCCGGCTCCGGCTCTGCAGAAGCATCCTCTGTTCTCTCAACCTTCACGGAATTCGGATTGGGCTCGGGAACGGGAATGGTTTGCGCAAAGGATTGGCCAGCCGTTAGAAACAGCATGCATGTAATCCATATTTTCAGACACTTTTCCATGCGTCATCAGTGGCAGTTTGAAACCATGACATCAAGCCCCATTGCATTCCTGATGAACGGTGGTACATGCTGTGCACATGAATGAACATATTACAGATACGCTGAAAGCTCAGGGCACATATCCGGGCCGGGCACATATCCGCAATTTTTCAATTGTTGCGCATATCGACCATGGCAAGTCGACGCTTGCCGATCGCCTGATCCAGGACACAGGTGGACTGGCAGAACGTGACATGCAGGAACAGGTGCTCGACAACATGGAGATCGAGCGCGAGCGTGGTATCACGATCAAGGCTCAGACTGTACGCCTTCACTACAAGGCGAAAGACGGTGAGATTTATGTGTTGAACCTCATCGACACGCCAGGCCATGTTGACTTTGCCTACGAGGTTTCCCGGTCGCTTTCTGCCTGTGAGGGTTCTTTGCTGGTCGTGGATGCATCACAAGGCGTGGAGGCACAGACACTTGCAAACGTCTATCAGGCAATCGACAACGACCATGAGATCGTGCCGGTTCTCAACAAGATCGACCTGCCCGCCGCTGAGCCTGACCGCATTAAGGAACAGATCGAAGATGTAATCGGTCTTGATGCGACGGACGCCATTCAGGTTTCAGCCAAAACCGGACAGGGTATCGAAGAAGTTCTTGAAGCGATTGTCCACCAGCTTCCCGCTCCGTCCCATGGAGAAATTGATGAGCCGCTCAAGGCATTGCTGGTCGACAGCTGGTATGATGCTTATCTTGGCGTGATCGTTCTCGTCCGGGTGATTGACGGGTTCATCAAGAAAGGCCAGACCATCAAGATGATGGGTACTGATGCAAAATACCTGATTGACCGGGTGGGCATCATGACGCCGAAAATGATCCCTGTTGACCAATTGGGGCCCGGCGAGATCGGGTTCATTACGGCCTCCATCAAGGAGGTCGCAGATACGCGCGTGGGCGATACGATCACGGAAGAAAAGCGTCCAACCAGTGAAGCATTGCCCGGGTTTAAACCTGCACAACCAGTTGTCTTTTGCGGCCTCTTCCCAGTAGACGCAGCGGATTTTGAAGATTTGCGTTCCGCAATGGGCAAGCTGCGGTTAAACGATGCAAGTTTCTCGTTTGAAATGGAAACGTCTGCTGCACTTGGATTTGGTTTCCGCTGCGGATTCCTTGGTCTTCTGCACCTTGAGATCATACAGGAGCGGCTTGAACGCGAGTTTGATCTTGATCTCATCGCGACCGCACCGAGTGTTGTTTATGATATCTACATGAAGAGTGGCGAGATCCAGCATTTGCACAATCCGGCCGACATGCCGGACGTCGTCTATATCGAGGAAATCCACGAACCATGGATACGGGCAACCATTCTCACGCCGGATGAGTATCTCGGTGCCATCCTGAAACTCTGCCAGGAACGCCGGGGCATTCAGATCGAACTGACTTATGTTGGCAAGCGGGCCATGCTTTCCTATGACTTGCCGCTCAACGAAGTGGTTTTTGATTTCTACGACCGCCTGAAATCGATTTCCCGCGGTTACGCAAGCTTTGACTACCAGATCACCGACCATCGGGCAGGTGACCTTGTGAAGATGCAGATACTCGTCAACGAAGAACCGGTTGATGCGCTCTCCATGCTGGTTCACAGGTCACAGGCGGAGAAACGCGGGCGTGTGATGTGTGAAAAACTGAAAGAGCTCATTCCACGTCACCTGTTCAAGATACCGATACAGGCAGCTATTGGCGGCAAAGTGATTGCGCGTGAAACCCTGTCAGCTATGCGCAAGGATGTGACTGCGAAATGTTACGGCGGGGACGCCACCCGGAAGCGCAAGCTGCTCGACAAACAGAAAGCGGGTAAGAAGAAAATGCGCCAGTTTGGCCGTGTGGAGATTCCGCAGGAAGCCTTCATTCAGGCGCTCAAGATGGGTGATGGATAGGCCGTTTTTTGAGCGAGCCTATCTGGTTTTACAATCCTGCGAGTGTCAACCTGTTATAATTAGGTACAAGGCATAAGGTATTGCCAACACTCCTATTAATAAACTGATGCCTGAGTTTACGCTATCTCCACTTGAAGCATACGCCATAGCAAAAGGTAAAGATAGCGTAAACTCAGGCATCAGTTTATTAATAGGAGTGTTGGCAATACCTTATGCCTTGTACCTAATTATAACAGGTTGACACTCGCAGGATTGTAAAACCAGATAGGCT
>JBCCYR010000209.1:0-5387 GCA_039189355.1 Pseudomonadota bacterium | reverse complement strand
GGAAACTCTATCTCTCCGGTGAAATTCACACAGACTGGCGCGAGCAGATTGAAGCCGGTTGCAAGGCAGCCGATCTGCCTGTTTCTTTCGATGCACCGGTCACCCATCATGAAGCATCTGATGATTGTGGTGTGGCGATTCTTGGCGCTGAACCAAACAAGTTTTGGCACGATCATAAGGGGGCACAGATCAATGCAATCCGCACCCGTACACTGATCTCCGAAGCCGATATTGTCATCGTTCGCTTTGGCGAAAAGTACAAACAGTGGAACGCTGCCTTTGATGCAGGATATGCATCAGCTCTCGGCAAGCCGATGATCGTCATGCATGGCACGGATCACCAGCATGCTCTGAAAGAAGTGGATGCTGCCGCGCTTGCGGTTGCTGAAACAGCAGACGAGATTGTTGATATTCTTCGCTACGTGATCAGGGCGGAGTTGAAAGGCTACACTGATCAGGCCCAGGCAGCGGAATAATCCGTTAACCAGCGCGCAAATTTTTGGTGTGACGGGTGAATAATTCGCCGCCATTAAGTCCTTTTAAACGATAATCTTTTAACATGAGAAGGGTTATGGCAGCGCAGGGGCATGACGTATGGCAAGGCCAGATAATGTGGCGGATGCAATTTTTACGGGCGACAATGGTTGCACGGAAGGCCACTACAAGAATTACAAACTAAAGCCGGCTTATCAGCCGATTTTCGGAGTAGATTCCACAGGTAAATGGACTCTGACCGGGTTCGAGGGGCTTGTGCGCGCTTATCTTGATGATTGTGCGGTAGAAGCAAGTGAGTTCTTTGCAAATGTTGATGATGCGGATCAGTTGTTCGTCCAGTGCATGTGCATGGCATTGCATATCCGGTGCTACAAAACGGTAGAGCCAAAAGACAAGCTGCTGTTTATCAATGTTGATGTCTCACGCTTCCCCTCGGTTGATGTGCTTGAAACAGAAATCTTTTTCACATTCTCCCAATTGCCGAAGCACGGGTTGAACCGCCAACGTGTGGTTTTTGAGATTCTGGAAACAGAAGTTCTCGAAAAGGAAGTCATGCTCCGGATATGCGAAATGTTCCGGAACAACGGTTTCCGCTTTGCCCTTGATGACTTTGGTACAAAGCACTCAAACATCGAACGTTTTTTGATGGTCAAACCAGACATCGTGAAGCTCGATCGTGCGATCTTTCACAATTTCTGCAAGGTCAGGGAAACGGAAAAGCTTCTGCGTGCACTGATTGCCGCTTTCCGCAATAACGGGTCTCAGGTTCTGATGGAAGGCCTCGAACACATGGAGGAAGTATCTCTGGCGGCGGACATGAACATAGACATGATGCAGGGGTTTTCGCTTGCCATGCCTCAACTGCTTCCACATGCCTTCAAGGAGCAAATCTCAATTCCGCAGATTGAGCGCAAACCTGAACTGCATGTGGTGGAAGAAACAGGGCTCAAAAAAGTTCAAGCCCTGTAAATCGCCTCGAGCTCTAGGCTACCTTCAACACATCTTCCGGAGCATTCATTTCCAGGTTAAGTGCGTCCGCAACGGCCTGGTTGGTAATGCGCCCGCGGTGTACGTTCAGCCCGTTGCGCAGGTGTGGATTGGCTGCGATGGCCTCAAGTCCCTTGTCAGCAAGTGCCAGCCCGAAAGGCAGTGTCGCATTGTTGAGCGCATGGGAGGAGGTAAGTGGCACCGCACCCGGCATGTTCGCAACGCAATAGTGGACAACACCATCAACCACATAGGTCGGGTCTTCATGGGTGGTGGCTTTGGATGTCTCAAAACAGCCGCCCTGATCAATTGCCACGTCAACGATCACGGCGCCCGGCTTCATGCGGGAGAGCATTTCCCGGCGAACCAGTTTCGGCGCTGCCGCACCTGGTATCAGAACCGCGCCGATTACAGCATCCGCCTGAAGGCATTCTTCCTCTACGGATTCACCCGTTGAATACCGTGTCTTGGCAGTATTTCCGAAAATATCATCAAGCTCCCGCATGCGCGGAAGTGAGCGGTCAAGGATTGTGACATCCGCACCAAGTCCGATCGCCATTTTGGCAGCATGGGTGCCGACAACACCACCACCGATGACAACAACTTTAGCCGGCAGTACGCCCGGCACACCGCCCATCAATACGCCCCTGCCACCATTCGGTTTCTGCAACGCTGTGGCAGCGCACTGGATCGACAAACGACCTGCGACCTCACTCATGGGGGCAAGCAGCGGCAGGCCGCCTTCATCATCCGTGACGGTTTCATAGGCAATTGCCGTGCAGCCTGATTCCATCAGGCCTTTCGTCTGGTCTGGATCCGGAGCCAGATGAAGGTAGGTGTAAAGAAGCTGGTTTTCGCGCAACTGGACCCATTCACTCGGCTGAGGCTCCTTCACCTTCACAATCATGTCGGCTGTTTCGAACACCTCGCCTGCTGTTGGAAGAATTTTTGCCCCTGCGGCCTCATAGCTTGCATCATCGGCATCAATTCCGGCACCGGCATTGGTTTCAACAAAGACTTCGTGCCCGCGCGCAACATATTCGCGCGCTGATCCTGGCGTCACACCCACGCGGAATTCATTGTTCTTGATTTCCTTTGGCACTCCAATTTTCATGTTCAAGCTCCCTAGGCCCAATGTTTCATGGGTGGAATTCTAGCCTTTTTGCCATGAAACGTCCGTGCAAAGAGTGACTGGATTTATCACAAAATTCATGAATAATTGCGTATACTGAATTAAAAACGCAGGAAAATTGCAAATATGAAGCTCGATAGGATAGATAAGGCGATTCTTGCGGCACTCCAGACCAATGCAAGAATCTCCAATGTGGACCTCGCAAACCAGGTTGGATTGTCACCTTCCGCCTGTTCCAGAAGGCTGGAGCAGCTTGAAAAATCCTGCGTGATCGAGAACTATCAGGCGCTGATCTCGAACCGTGCGCTTGGACAGACGATTACGGCAGTGGTTCACGTTACACTGGACCGGCAGGCGGGTACAGAACTTGAGTCCTTTGAAAATGCCATCATCGCATGTCCGCATATCGTTGCCTGCTTCCTGATGTCCGGCGAGCATGATTACATTCTGCGGGTCAATGCGCGTGACATGGAGCATTTTGAGTATATTCACAAGCACTGGCTTTCAAGCCTTCCGGGGATAGCAAGAATGCAATCAAGTTTTGCCATGCGGACCGTGGTAAACCGGGCAAACATTGATCTGGCCAATATTGACGGGACTTGATGTCCCCGGAAAATTTGTGCAAATTCGCGCGATGAAAAAAATCCTGCTTATAGTTCTGTTGCTTGTTGTTACAGCGGGTATTGTTTTTGCGCTTGGCCCGCGACCGGATACCAACGACACCGTTACGTTCGATCCCTCATCACTTGGTGAGGACTTGGATGCGTATCTTGAGAATACAGAAGCCGGCATTGCCAATCTGGTGGACGGTGCAGAGAAAGAGATTGTCTGGGCAAACGCTTTTAGAAAGGAAAAAACACCCTACGCGGTTATCTACGTTCACGGGTTTTCCGCAACCAAACATGAAACGCGCCCGGTAGCGGACAATGTTGCAAAATCATTGGGTGCCAATCTTTATTTTACGCGTTTTCAGGGGCATGGCCGGGATGGGCACGGCCTCGTTGAAGCAACGGTTCAGGGTTGGGCCAATGATTTTGCCGAGGCAATCGAGATCGGCAAGCGCATCGGCGACAAGATCATTATCATTGCGGTTTCCAACGGTGCCACCATCAGTACCTGGGGTCTTGCGAAGCCTGAATATTCCGGAAGTGTTGCGGGCATTGTTTTCGGCTCACCGAATTTCGAACTGACCGGCATTTCCACTTCACTTGCAAACATTCCCTGGGCTGAGACCATATTGCCCGCCATTGCCGGTGCGAACCGCTCCTGGGAACCTGCCAACGAAGAGCATGGAAAGTGGTGGACCACATCCTATCCCAGCAGGGCAATTTTCCCGATGACCGCAATGCTGAAACTGACCAAGGAAATTGACAAATCCGGGATAAAGGTCCCTGCATTGTTCATCTATCATCCGCAAGACCGGGTTGTTGTTCCGGCAGAAATCGAAAAGGCAATCGATGAATGGGGTGGCCCGGTTGAAGTGCTGAAAATCGAAGAAAGCAGCGATCAGTACAACCATGTCATCATGGGGGATATTTTAAGCCCTGAAAATACCGGCCCCGCCACTCAGAATATAATCGACTGGGTCAACTCGCTTGCTGACTAGGCTTGGCATCTCTTGAAAAGAGATAAATTGAAATCGTCACAAACATGACAATCGCATAGTAAGTGAACAATACGGTATATTGCGACTGCAGGTTTCCGTCTGTGGCGAACGTTTCAACGACCGGTCCACTGATCCACTGGAAAATTCCGGCACCACCGATCGAGCAGAAGTTGAGCAGGGTAACACCACGCCCGGCAAGATGCTCAGGCACGAAGGATTTCCCGTGCGCCATCTGTACGGCATAGCTTGCACCGATAAAGCCTAAAAAGACAAAAGCGGCCGTCCCCCAAAAAGGTGAGGCAGGCAGGTGCATTGCCATTGCAACGCAGCCCGCCAGGACCAGCACGTTACCCAACACCACCACCTTTTTGCGGGAGTTCAGCATCCGGTCCAGCGGGCCATAAAACAATGTCCCCAAAACCAGGGCAATGGACATATAAAGCGTCGCACGCCCGATCTGCAGGGTGTCATATCCGTAGAGCTCGGAGTGAAACGGTCCGATCCACGAGCCCCGCAATCCGGCGGCGACAACATAGCCGCCAAGGATAATCGGGAAAATCGGCCAAAGCTGCCTGATTTTGAGGAGATCGAGAAACCCGCCCTTGGTGGTTTCCGTTTGAGCACTTTCCGGATCGCGTACAAACACGAAAATGGCCAATCCGACAATGACTGTTCCGATACCAAGAGCGATACAACTCTCCCGCCAGCCGAAAAGTTCGATGGCTGCAGCAAGCGGTTCCGAACTTGCAATATTGCCAAGACTGCCAATCCCGATGAATGTAGAGACAAGCGTGGCGAACTTGGTCGCATCATAACTTCTGACGAAAATGTACATCGGCGCCATCAGTGCCACCGAGCAGCCAATCCCGATCAGTGCCATTGCAATGATGATCTGCGTTGGACTTGAAGCATAGGCAAACAGAAACGTTCCGGCACCGGCAAATATCGTAAAAATGACACCGGCAGTTTTCCGCGGGCCAACTTTGTCGAGAAGGATGCCAACCGGGAACTGGAAAAGCGCAAACGCCACAAACCATGCGCCGGAGGCATAGGCGAATTCAGTTGAAGTCATCCCGAATTCGGCAGAAAGAACCGGCGTCATGACTGCAAGGAAGGCCCGGTAGAACTGACTGAAAACATAAGAAAAACAAAGGATAACAATCCCGG
>JBCCYR010000208.1:0-5389 GCA_039189355.1 Pseudomonadota bacterium | reverse complement strand
GTTGTCGTTAGGCGATAGTCTGCCGCGAAGCGACCTGCCAGGAAACTACCCAGGACAAACCCGACCGTTGTTGTCCCCATATAAAATCCTACTTCTGAAGTCGATACGTTGAAGACGGATTTTGCCAGCAAAGGCGCACCACCAAGAAACACATAAAAAGCTGCGTTACAGAATGCCATGCACAGGCTGTAACCCCAAAATCGCTTTGACTGCACAAGCTCCTGATAAGATCTCATTTGCAAACGGAAGGTCGTGGAAGCGGACATGTTGGTTTCGCGAAGATCTATCCAACATATAAAAAACATAAAAATGCCTGCGCTGGTGAAGACAACGAAGTTTGATCGCCAGCCGAATAGATCATCAAGTGCCCCACCTATCATTGGGCCAAGCATCGGAGCAATTGCCGAAACAGCGGTTATGTAACCGATCAGGCTCGCTGACTTCTCTGCCGAGTACGTATCACGGACAACAGCCACTGAAATTGCGTATCCGGAAATAACGGCTGCTTGCAATAACCGAAACCCAAGGAATGCCCAGACGTTCTGGGCGAACAGACATCCTACAGACGCAACCGAAAAAACCAAAAGAGCCCAAAGCATCACCGGCCGCCTTCCGTATCGGTCGGACAAAGGCCCCACGATCAATTGAACAATTGCAGTCATCCCCGCATACCCGGCAATTGACAGATTGATCAGCGCATAGTCAGTCTCGAAAGTTCTGGCGATATTCGCCAAGGACGGCAGAAACATCGTCAGCGACACTATCGATAGACCAGATAGCAATATCAACGTAAGCAGTGCTGGTGATTTAGCTGGGGTGGATTCCATTTTTTGTTTCTTCATTAGGTACGGGAATTATGCAGGCAAAAAAAAGCCCCCGGAGACCGGGGGCGCATGGGTAACCGTTATGGGATTCCGTTACGGGTCCATGCACCAAAATTCCACCACTACAATTGTGATTTTCATCTAAAACTCTCCAACAGCTAAACGAGCCTAGGCCCGGATACAGCGCAGGTCAACAGTATCAGGGCAAGTCTTTTCAGTAACACAGCCCATGGCCATCTTGTCAAAAAGCTGTTTTGGAGAAATCAGCTACCCTCTACCCTGCGGAACCACTTCGTAACCCGGTTCTTCTGGTTCATCATCAAGCATTTCCGGCGGAAAACCATCGGCCAGTATTTCAAGCCCGGTTCTGTCTTCAAGGCGCTTGATGATGTTTGGAGACAATTCGCGGGGCCCGTATTTCTCAATCCCGTCATCAAAAATATCAACCATCAGCGGAGATATCTCGAGCGGCACATTGTGCTTCTCGGCAATTGACTGGAAAAGGCCTATATCTTTCTTCACAAGGTCCATCGTGAAGGAAATGTCCCGGCTGCCGTTGAGTATCACCTGCCCTTCGGTCTCGGCAACAAACGACGTTCCGGAAGAAATGGCAATTGCTTCATAGGTAGTGGCAAGGTCCATTCCTGCGGCTTTCATGGTCACCAGAGCTTCTGCGACCGTGATAAGGTTGGCCGTTGCCAGATAGTTGGTCATCACTTTCAGCATGGAAGCCGTACCGATATCACCCGTGTGCAAAACACGGCGGCCAAGAACGGTCAGAAACGGCAACATCTTTTCAAAGGTTTCCCGCTTGCAGCCCGCAAAGATGGAAATATTGCCTGTTGCAGCCCGGTGACACCCACCGGAAACCGGACACTCAATTGCTTCGCCGCCCTTTTCTTCTACAAGCGCAGCAAGCCGCTTAACCTCTTCCTCATCGGTAGTCGACATCTCGGCCCAGATTTTGCCCGGCCCCATGCCTGCAAGGATACCGTCTTCGGCTTCCATGACAGCTGCACAAGCCGCAGGGCTTGGCAGACAGGTAATAACCAGATCGCAAGCCTCGATCATATCCTTGGGGCTATCAGCCCATTTCGCACCCATGTCGATAAACTTCTGGGCCACGTCCCGGTCCAGATCGCGGACTGTTACATCCTTGCCATTGCGGATAAGACTTCCTGCAAGCTTGCCGCCCACATTGCCGAGACCAATAAAACCAACTTTCATACAACCCTCCAATTCGTTGAGGAAGGTTGTTCCAGATCAGTTGATTTGAAAAGTCACAAATACGACGGCTGCGACATGAGTGGGTACCTATTTACCCTCAAATTCAACAAGCGTCCTGACGGGCACTCCCATGTCCTGAACGCGGTTACGCCCGCCAAGCTCCGGGAGATCGATTACAAAGCACGCAGCAACAATTTCGACGCCAAACTGGTTCAAAAGCTTGATGGCTGCTTCAGCAGTTCCACCAGTAGCAATGAGATCATCAACCAGCAACACACGGTCTCCCTTTGCAACTGCATCCTTGTGAACTTCTATGCTGTCTTCACCATATTCGAGTTCGTAAGACATCGAGACGGTTTCATGGGGAAGCTTTCCCTTCTTGCGGATCGGTACAAACCCGCAGGAAAGCTGGTGAGCCATCGCCCCGCCCAGAATGAAACCCCTCGCCTCAATCCCGGCAACATGCTTGATACGGGACCCGCTATAGGGATGCACCAGTTCATCCACGGATCGTCTGAAGGCAGAAGCATCACCGAGCAGGGTCGTGATATCGCGAAACATGATGCCTTCATGGGGATAATCCGGAATTGACCGGATGGCAGATTCAAGATGCGCGCGTAGCGAATGTTCCATGACAGTATTCCCCAAATCCGGTTGCGAGGCATACACAAACAAAAAAGGCCTCGCGTAGCAAGGCCTTCAAAGCTTGGTGCCGATGCGGTTAAGCCCGTTGTTCCTTAAGGCTGCTGAACACCTGTTTCTTGGTGAGGTAAAGCAAGCCTGCAAAGATCAGCAGGAAGATCAGAACCTTGAAGCCCATGGCCTTGCGCTCAACCAGATACGGCTCTGCTGCCCACATCATGAACGCAGCAACATCTCTGGCTTCCTGATCGATGGTTGCTTCTGTCCCATCATCATATTCCACATCATCACCCCAAAGCGGTTGTGCCATTGCAAGCGCTTCACCGGCTATGAAATATGGATTGTAATGGGTACCTTCCTGGATTTCGACACCTTCCGGTGCATCCTTGTATCCAGTCAGGAGTGAATAGATGTAGTCGGGACCGTTCTCCGCGTAGAGGGTAAACACGTCGAAGACAAACAGCGGGAAACCACGTTCCACGGCTCTGGCTTTCGCAAGAAGCGAGAAATCCGGGGGAACTGCACCGTTGTTTATAACCGCAGCTTCTTCGGCGTTTGCGTACGGGCCAGGAATGCGGTCAGCAGGAACAGCAGGACGCTCAAACATCTCGCCATCCGCGTTCGGACCGTCGGTCACTTCATATTCCGCTGCAATTGCTTTCACCTGGTCTTCGCTAAAGCCGATCTGTTCAAGGTTTCTGAAAGCGATAAGATCAATGGAATGGCAGGAGGAGCAATTCTCTTTGTAAACTTTGAAGCCACGCTGCAATTGCGCGAGATCCCAGGTACCGAAAGGACCGGCAAAACTCCATTCGATTTCACGCGGCTTATTTTTTGGACCGCCTGCTGCAAAGGCAAACCCTGTCAGTGCAATCGAAGCTGCAATTGCCAGGCCCGCGATGGTTACGATTATTTTTTTCATCGGTTTTCTCCGGACCTGTAATTATTCAGCCGGCTGTGCGATTGCACCGCCACGGCCCAGTTTCGTATTTTCGGGAAGCACTGCATCCGCAATGCTTGGCGGCACCTTCTTCGGCTTCTCAAATCGGCCAAGCCAAGGCAGGATGACCACGAAGTGTGCAAAGTAGTACGCGGTACAAATTTGTGCCGCGATAACGTAACCACCTTCAGCCGGGCGTGAGCCAAGCCAACCGAGGATGACGCAAACAACTGCAAAGAGCCAGAAGAACTGCTTGAACAGCGGACGGTAGGCGCCGGAACGAACCTTCGATGTATCAAGCCACGGCAGGAACAGAAGGATGGCAATCGAACCGAACATTGCAATGACGCCACCAAGTTTGGAGTCGATCAGAACAATGTCCGTGAACGGAATACCAATGTTGAACGTAATCGCACGCAGAATCGCGTAAAATGGCAGGAAGTACCATTCCGGAACGATATGCGCCGGTGTCTTCAGCGGATCGGCCTTGATATAGTTATCAGGGTGACCGAGGAAGTCCGGCAGATAGAACACGAACCAGGCAAAGAAGATAAAGAACAGAACTATCGCCAGTGCATCCTTGATGGTTGCATAGGGTGTGAAAGGAACGGTCTCTTTCTTCATGTCTTTCACTTCAACACCGGTCGGATTTGTCTGGCCGGTCACATGAAGCGCCCATACGTGCAGGATGACCACGCCGAAAATCATGAACGGCAGCAGGTAATGAAGCGAGAAGAAACGGTTCAGTGTCGGATTGTCCACTGCAAACCCGCCAAGCAGCCATTCCTGAATGCCAGGTCCAACCCATGGGATGGCCGAGAAGAAACCGGTAATAACGGTTGCACCCCAGAAGCTCATCTGCCCCCAAGGCAGAACATAGCCCATAAAGGCCGTTGCCATCATCAGTAGCAGTATCAGAACACCCAAAATCCACAGCACTTCGCGTGGAGCCTTGTAGGAACCGTAATACATGCCGCGGAACATGTGGATGTATACCGCGACGAAGAACATGGACGCGCCATTCGCGTGAATTGAACGGATCAGCCAGCCGTAATTCACGTTGCGCTCAATGTGCTCAACACTGTCGAAAGCAAGCGTGGTTGATGCAGCATAGTTCATCGCAAGTGTCACACCGGTCACGATCATGACAACCAGCATGACCATCAGGATCGCGCCGAATGTGTACCAGCTGTTCAGGTTGCGCGGAACGGGATAGGCAATGAAGCTGTCATATACCAGACGCGGAAGAGGAAGACGCTCATCCAGCCATTTAGAGGCACCATTGCTTGGGACGTATTGTGAATGTCCTTCACCACTCATATCTCTTCTCCTCTTCCTTAACCGATTTTGATTGTAGCGTCTGAAACGAATTCAAACGGAGGAATTAACAGGTTCTCTGGAGCCGGGCCCTTGCGGATACGGCCGGCAGTATCATAGTGCGAACCGTGACACGGGCAGAACCAGCCACCGAAATCACCGGCAAGACCGACAGGCACGCAACCAAGGTGTGTGCATGAGCCGATCATGACGATCCAGTTTTCCTTGCCCTCACCAGCTGAGCGGTTCACATCTGTTGCAGGTGTAGCACCACCTGCATTTTCGTTGCGCGCATCCGGGTCTTTCAATTCTGCGAGCTCAACAGCCTGTGCTTCCTCGATTTCCTTGTCTGTACGGTTTCTGATGAAAACCGGCTTGCCGCGCCACTTGACCGTGATTGCCTGGCCTGGCTCGATTGAGGATACGTCTACTTCAATAG
>JBCCYR010000207.1:0-5402 GCA_039189355.1 Pseudomonadota bacterium | reverse complement strand
CACCCAGCCCGGCATTTCACCAGCCACCGGGCAGCCAGGTGCGGTAACGGTCATTACGACTTTAACCAGACGGTTGTCTTCAATATCAACCTTGTAGATCAGGCCAAGTTCGTAGATGTCCGTCGGAATTTCGGGATCATAAACGGTTTTTAACGCCGCAATTATGTCCCCAGTCAGCCGTTCCAGCTCATCAGCCGGAATGGAAGACGCACTTTCCGTACCCATTTCCACTGCGTTGGGTTGTTCTTCTGTATTTGCGATTGCTTCTTCCATTTGTCTCTATCCAAAAAAGCTTCTTGCCTTTTCCAGCGCTTCCACCAGCACATCTACTTCCTGTTTTGTATTATACATACCAAAACTTGCCCTGCATGTGGAGGTTACACCGTATTTTTGCAAGAGCGGTTGGGCACAATGGGTCCCTGCCCGAACCGCCACGCCCTGACGGTCAATCACCATTGAAACATCGTGGGCATGAATGCCTTCAAGTTCAAAAGAGAAAATGGCCCCCTTGCCGGGCGCGTTTCCGAACAGCCGCAAGCTGTTTATCTTTGAAAGTTGCTCTTGGGCATATGCAGCGAGATCACTCTCATGGGCAAGAATGCTGTCGCGCCCGATACTTTCGACGTAATCAATCGCCGCTCCCAAGCCGATTGCCTGGGCTATGGGCGGGGTTCCTGCCTCAAACCGGTGTGGCGGATCAGCATAGGTGATTTCATCCTCGAATACATCAAGTATCATCTCGCCACCACCTTCAAACGGCTGCATGGCTTTCAGATACTCCATCTTGCCATACAGCACGCCGATACCGGAAGGGCCATAAAGCTTGTGCCCGGTAATACAGTAGAAATCCGCATCCAGATCCTGCACATCCACCGGCAAATGTACCGCACTTTGTGAGCCGTCCACCAGAACAGGAATGTTCTGCTCATGGGCAACCGCGCAGACTTCCTTAACCGGAACGATCGTTCCCAGCACATTGGACATGTGGGTGATGGCAACCAGCTTTGTCTTTTCCGACAAGGCCTCCCTGAACGTTTCCATGTTGAAGGAGCCGTCGTCTTCCACATAAACCCATTTGAGGGTCACCCCCATGCGTTCGCGCAGGAAGTGCCAGGGCACGATGTTGGAATGGTGCTCCATGATGGAAAGTACGATCTCGTCACCCTCTTTGAGATGCTTCATCGCCCAGCCATAGGCAACAAGATTGATTGCCTGGGTCGTGCCCTTGGTGAAAATAACCTCATCTGCACTTGGAGCATTCAGAAATGCCCTTACCTTCTCCCGTGCAGCTTCATAAGCCTCTGTCGTTGCATTGGAGAGGTGGTGCAGACCGCGGTGTACATTCGAATATTCGTGAGAATAAACGTGATCCACCGCATCAATCACGGCTTTCGGCTTCTGTGCAGAAGCACCATTGTCCAGATAAACCAGCGGCTTGCCATGCACCTCGCGTGACAGGATCGGAAAGTCGGCGCGGATAGTTTCTACGTCATACGTCATCAGATGTTTGCATCCAGCCAGTTGTCGATGATTCCTGTAAGCGCATCTTCCATCGCCTCGCCGCAATCGAGTTCCTCGACCACCTCATCCACAAACGCCTTGATGAGCAATGAACGGGCTGTTTTCTCATCGATACCGCGGGCGCGCAGATAAAACATCTGCTCGTCATCGATATCCGTGACCGTGGCTCCGTGGGCACAGATTACGTCATCAGCAAAAATTTCCAGCTCCGGCTTGGCAGAGAAATCGCCTTCATCGGTCAGCAAAAGCGTGTTGCAGGCCATCTGTGCATCGGTCTTCTGTGCCGGTTGGGCAACCTTGATCTGCCCTTGAAAAATGCCGTGCCCGTCACCAGCCACCACATTGCGGAACAACTCCTCTGCATTGGTGTGGGGGACGTTGTGCTCAAGCACTGTCGTCACGTCGATATGGGCATTGTCACCTACAAGATTCACACCACGGATTGCGAGATTAGCGTTTTCGCCATTTACCGCGATCTTGATTTCCTGGCGTACCAGTTTGCCGCCTGCGTTCAAAACAAAGATAGACAAATCAGCATCTTGCGCCAGATCGACGTTGAGGCGGGCAAGACGTGTCGCGCCTTCGTTTTCCTGCTGAATGATGTACCAGACCGCCTTTGCACCTTCTTCCAGCACCAGTTCACAGACAGAATTGGACAGATGCCTGATGTCCGGACCGGACACATAACGGTCGATTACTTGTGCTTCGCTGCCTGCCTTGACAATAACCTTGTGATAACAGGCGGAAGAGCCTTCGCTGTTTGCCACATGAGCAAGGCCAAGCGGCATTTCGGCTGTTGAATTGCCTTCAATGACAACTTCTACCGCATCACCGGCAGTAGCGGCATTCATCCCGACAATCGCATCGTTGATGTCAGCCGAATTTGCTTTTGCAACGCCGTTGGTGACCTTCACGCCTTCCGGCAGTTCATCACCCAGATCGGCAAAATACTGGCCATCGTAAAACGGCATACGGACGGCAGGTACGAGCCGCTGGTAATTGTCTCCGCCGGTATCGGCGGTGCCAACAGCTTCCGGCAATTCGCGCAGGAGTGAACGCAGATCGGTATAATGGAAGCTTTCCACTTTGCGGGTCGGCAACATGAAACCAAGCGTTTCTTCTGCAGCAGTTTTCTGAATTTGCATTTTCCTAGTCCTTACGCCGCACGAGCGATCACGTCCGCATAGCCGTTTTCTTCCAGATGCAGAGCCAGCGACTTGTCTCCGGATTCAATGATGCGGCCCTCATAGAGAACATGTACGGTGTCCGGCACGATGTGTTCCAGCAGTCGCTGATAGTGTGTGATGACCACAAAAGCACGGCTCGGATCACGCAACGCATTCACACCGTCGGAAACGATTTTCAGCGCATCAATGTCCAGACCAGAATCGGTTTCATCCAGCACACAAAGTTTTGGTTCCAGCAAAGCCATCTGCAGAATTTCCGTACGTTTCTTCTCACCACCGGAAAAGCCCACATTCAGGCCACGCTTCAGCATGTTGAACGGAATGTTCAGCTTTTCTGCCGCTGCCCGAACCTGCTTGATAAAATCCGGTGTTGTGTACTCATCCTCACCGCGTGCCTTGCGCTGGGCATTCATTGCAGCCTTGAGGAAGTTCATCGTCGGAACACCGGGAATTTCCATTGGATACTGGAACGCAAGGAATACGCCGGAAGCGGCACGCTCATCAGGTTCCATTTCGAGAATGGATTCGCCGTTGTAAAGAATGTCGCCCTCGGTAACTTCGTAGTCATCCTTGCCAGCGAGCACATACGAGAGCGTTGATTTGCCTGACCCGTTCGGCCCCATGATGGCAGCCACTTCACCCGCTGCAACAGACAGGTTCAGGCCCTTGATGATTTCGGTTTCTTCTTCCGCAATGCGGACATGGAGGTTTTTGATCTCAAGCATTTTCGGTTTCTTCTCTTTGTTTAAATTCTTGCAACTGTTGTTCCTGAATTTTCCTCAATCGCTTACTGGCATTTGCACGTCTGAAAATAATGATACCGGCAATCAAGACGCATGGTATCGACACAATCGAGTAAGCTAGGTTCTTAGTTAGCAGGGTCTGTAAATTGAGTGCTAAAAATATTACTCCCAACAAAACGAGCAGTAAAAAAGACACATCACGTCTTTGTTCTTTCACATACGATACACGCTGTGATTTTACTGATTGCAGGTTTACCGCATCTGAGTTGAGGCGAGATAAACCGACTGCAAGATCACGATTTGCTTGTCCTTCATTCACATCATTCACAAGTCTGCCTCACTATTCCCACCGCCCAAATATTTCATCAAAATCGAGCCTACCCAGGGTCCCAACATCCAGACAATGATGCCCCAAACCGGAGTCCAGCTTTTTTCCGTGTTACCCAGAAACATCTCGAATGCTGGAAGCGCTACAAAGACAATCGGAAACACGATCATCCATGCGAAAATCAGCATCCGCACCCAGACGTTCGACAGGAGTTGATCGCGGGTCATGCCAAGCTTCTCCACAAAGCAACTCCAATTACGTAAACAAACGCCGTAACCGAGGCGACTGTAATTCCCCGTTTTGCAGCTACTGCATTATCATTTCCACCCATCAGGAAAGGTATCCCGAAGGCAATAGATGTCGCAGCGATAAAACCGAAAAATACGAGCAGCACTAGCCCACACTCCCCTCAAGGCTGATGCCGATCAGTTTCTGGGCTTCAACGGCGAATTCCATCGGCAATTCTTGGATTACTTCCTTCACAAAGCCATTGACGATCAATGCAATGGCTTCCTCTTCCGGAATGCCGCGTTGCAGGCAATAGAAGAGTTGATCGTCGGAAATCTTTGAAGTCGTGGCCTCATGCTCAAACTGGGCAGTCGAATTCTTCGCCTCGATATAGGGCACCGTATGCGCACCACACCGGTCACCGATCAGTAGTGAGTCACACTGGGTAAAGTTGCGCGCATCCGTTGCCTTCTTGTGGGCCGAAACCTGACCCCGATAGGTGTTTTGCGAACGCCCGGCAGAGATACCTTTGGAGATAATCCGGCTCTTTGTGTTCTTGCCCAAATGCAGCATTTTGGTGCCACTATCGACTTGCTGGGCACCATTGGAAACCGCAATTGAATAGAACTCACCTTGCGACCCGTCTCCCCGCAAAATACAGGATGGATACTTCCAGGTGATTGCAGAACCGGTTTCCACCTGTGTCCAGGAAATCTTGGAATTGTCACCACGGCAATCGCCACGCTTGGTTACGAAATTGTAGATACCGCCTTTCCCGGTTTCATCGCCTGGATACCAGTTCTGGACGGTCGAATATTTGATCTCCGCGTCTTCCATCGCGACAAGTTCGACAACCGCTGCATGCAATTGGTTTTCATCGCGTTGGGGAGCTGTACAGCCTTCAAGGTAGGAAACGTAAGATCCTTTTTCAGCGATGATCAATGTGCGCTCAAACTGGCCCGTATTCATCTCGTTAATGCGGAAATACGTGGACAATTCCATCGGACAACGAACACCCTCGGGAATGTATACGAATGACCCGTCGGTAAAGACTGCACTGTTCAGCGTCGCGTAATAATTATCCGTGACCGGAACAACTGAGGCCAGGTATTTCTGTATAAGCTCCGGATGATCCTTGATCGCTTCCGAGATTGAACAGAAAATCACACCTGCCTTGGCAAGCTCTTCCTTGAAGGTCGTAACCACGGAAACGGAATCGAAAACCGCATCAACCGCAACACGACCGGAAGCGTAAACGTTGTCAACACCATCTTCATCCATCGGGCTTGGTTCACCCGGACGTCGCACACCTGCCAGGATTTCCTGCTCTTTAAGCGGAATACCCAGTTTTTCATAGGTTTTCAGAAGTTCGGGATCGACTACATCCAGCGATTT
>JBCCYR010000206.1:0-5404 GCA_039189355.1 Pseudomonadota bacterium | reverse complement strand
TGATGAGACTCTTTTCGTCAATCAGAAACTTCTGGACGTGAGCGGGTATGAAGCGCTGGAAGAAATTGCTTCTGCCGGAGGTGTATCTGCACTTTTGACCGGTCACGAAGATGCCGGATCTGGCACAGGTCAGTCGCTTCAACACAAGAACGGAGACCAAATCAGGATTAATGCGGTGTTGCATACAGTGCCCTGGGGTGGAGACAAGGCACTTCTCTTGTCCTTCACACCACCATCCGACATTGTACCGGACGTGCTCGAACTCACCCAAATCAGTGAAGTTCAGAACATTCTGGATACTACAACCGATGGCGTTATCCTTCTCGATAAAGATGGAAAAATCATATCAATCAACGCGTCAGCGGAAGCATTGTTTGCCGTCGACTTTGAAGACGCGGTTGATAAGGAACTCGACTTCCTGTTCGCGGATGAAAGCCGGGCAGTAATCAGGCGGTATGTGGACAGGGTCCGCAAACCGGGCGTTGAAAGCCTGATCAACGATGGAGAAGAAGCAATTGCCCGCGAAGCAAACGGGGGCATGATACCGGTTTTTCTTACCGTCGCCAGAATGCAGCAAACCGGCAAACTGTGTGCCGTAATCCGGGATATAACAACCTGGAAAAAGACCGAAGAGGAACTGATCCAGTCAAGGAAGAATGCGGAGCGTGCCAGTGAGCAAAAGTCTGAATTCCTTGCCCAGGTCAGTCATGAGATCAGAACACCGCTGAATGCCATTATCGGCTTTTCAGATGTGATGATTGAGGAGCGCTTCGGACCGGTAGATAATGACCGCTACCGGGAATACCTGCGTGATATACGTCGCTCTGGCGTTCATGTGCTGGATATTATCAACGAGCTGCTTGATTTGTCCAAAATCGAAGCGGGAAAACTTGAACTGACCTTCGAGGCGGTCAACCTCAACGAGCTTGTTGCGGAGACTGTTGCATTGCTTCAGCCGCAAGCAAATTCGAACCGGACAATCATCCGCACTTCCCTTTCGAGAACTGTTCCAAAAGTGGTTGCTGATCCCCGCAGTATCCGTCAGGTGATACTCAATCTGGTGTCCAATGCGATAAAATACTCAGAAGCCAACAGCCAGGTCATCGTCTCAACCGTCTACGAAACAAATGGTGAAGTTGCCCTTCGCGTACGCGATACCGGACAAGGCATGACGGAAAGCGAAATCGAAATGGCAATGAAACCCTTCCGGCAGGTCCACGATGTGAACCAAGACCAAAAACAGGGTACGGGACTGGGATTGCCGCTCACCAAAGCACTCGTGGAAGCAAACCGGGCTTTCTTTGATCTTGAAAGCGAGCCGGGCAACGGCACGATTGCACACGTCCAGTTTCCGACACAACGGGTTCTCGCTGACTGAAATTCAGATAAAAAAAGCTCCGGCAATTGTATTACCGGAGCTGCAAATTTAAAAGTGTGAGAGCACTTGCACGTTTAAATCTCGATAAAGACCATTAGGCCTTTGTTAAGACCATCATGCATGTGAAATATTAACAAATGCTTACTCAATTCGTTAAAATAGTGACACTTCCGGTCCGGTTGGTGATCAAGGTTAATTTTAACGATACCAATTTTTAACCATCAATCCGCTGAAAGTTCTTTAATATCAACAAACAGGTCCAGAGCCTCCGGGTTTGCCAAGGCTTCCCGATTCTTAACAACCCTACCGTGAACGATATCACGCACAGCCAGTTCGGTTATTTTTCCCGACTTTGTCCTCGGTATGTCAGCAACTTCAATAACTTTTGCCGGAACATGACGTGGTGATGCACCTGATCTGATCCTTTGCTTGATCGCAGCCGTCAAATCATCATCGAGAGAAACCCCTTCGGCCAGACGCACAAATAGAACAACACGAACATCATTGTTCCAGTCCTGACCAATACAAAGCCCCTCCTCTACTTCAGGCATTTGCTCAACCTGGTTATAAATTTCAGCTGTCCCGATACGTACCCCACCCGGATTGAGCGTGGCATCAGATCGGCCTTGAATGATCATGCCACCTGTATCTGTCCACTCTGCAAAATCGCCATGGCACCATATGTTTGAATACCGGTCAAAATAGGCCTTGTGGTACTTGCTGCCATCCTCGTCATTCCAGAACATGACCGGCATGGAAGGAAATGCATGGGCACAAACAAGTTCGCCTTTGCCCTCAACCATTGCACGACCATCATCATCCCAAACCTGGGTATCCATTCCGAGCGCAGCAGCCTGGATCTCTCCCTTGTAAACCGGCAGCCAGGAAACACCGATTACAAAACATCCCATGATGTCCGTACCACCAGACATGGAAGCCAGATGCACATCTGCCTTTATGCCGGTGTAAACAAAGTCAAAATTTTCCGGCGCAAGTGGTGATCCGGTTGAGCAGATCATGCGTACCGTCGAAAGATCATGACTTTCAATGGGCTTGAGTCCGGCATTTCGTACCGCATCAATGAACTTGGCAGAAGTTCCGAAAAGCGTAAAAGCCTCATCCTGGGCATAATCAAACATTGCTGAAGGGCCTGGATGAAATGGTGAGCCATCATAAAGCATTAGCGTCACACCGCTCGCAAGCGCAGTTGCAAGCCAGTTCCACATCATCCATCCGCAGGTTGTAAAAAAGAACGTCTTGTCACCTTCATACATCCCGACATGAAGCTGATGCTCTTTGACAAGCTGCATCAGGGTACCACCGTGCGAATGCACAATACATTTCGGTATTCCGGTCGTGCCTGAAGAAAACAATATGTATAGCGGATGAGAGAATTCCACACGTTCAAAGTCAAACGGCTTTGGGTCAAAACCATCCAGAAAGGTTTCAGCTGTTAGGGCTGTCGGCAACCCATTAACTGTCTCATCTGCCTCTCCCAACAACGGAACGATGATGGTTTTTTCCGCACCCAGTTCAGGCACAATCTCATCCAGTTTGTCCTTGATCGCGATGCGCTTGCCGGCATACCAATAGCCATCACACGCAATGAAATACCTGGGTGCTATCTGGCCAAACCGGTCCACAACACCTTTGATGCCAAAATCCGGAGAGCAGGAAGACCAAATTGCCCCGATCGAGGTTACTGCCAACATGGCAGCAATCGTTTCCGGCATGTTGGGCATCATTGCTGCCACCCGGTCGCCCTTGCCGAGCCCGGATGATAAAAATGCCTGCTGGAAACGTGAAACCATGTCCCGGAGTTCATTTCGGGACAGTTTTTTCTGCAACTTGTCTTCACAACGAAAAACGATTGCTTCTTCTTGTCCCGAGTATTTCAGGAGATTTTCCGCATAGTTCAGACTTGCTTCGGGAAAATATGACGCGCCGGGCATCTTTGTCTCGTCGGAAACATTGATGTTGCCTTTGTCCCCTATAATACCTGCATAGTCCCACAGCACATCCCAAAACTCCGCACCCTCACCACAAGACCACTGATGCAACTGAGCATAGTCGGTAAAGTGTTTGCCTGTGCGTTGGGTTGCATACCGTGCAAAATCGGTTAAGCGGCTATTTTCAATCTGTTCCTCGGAGGGAGACCACAGAAGTCTGTTTTCCATTTTTTTACCCGGGAAAGGTTCGTCTTCAGGAATATGAATGAATACAGGTACAAAGTTTCTGGGTAAAGTCTTTGCTGCATCTATAGCCATGACCAGTCCGGTTCTGCTATCGTTGATTGTGGCCTGAAGAAAAACAGTCTCGGAAAAGAGCAGCTGGGACTGACAAGATAAACTTCGGCCTTAATGGGGTACCAAATGAAACGTTTGATCGCGACTATGGCAGTATTGATGCTGATCCTTGGCGGGATTGTTGCATCCTTGCCTTTGTTCGTTTCCTCATCGACTGTTAGAACATATATCGTCAATCATCTGGAAAGCCTGACTGGCCGCGAAGTAACTTTCCGCGGCGATCCCGGCGTTTCCTTCAATCCGTTTCTTGGCATAGAAGTGAGCGATCTCGTGATATCGGATCCGATTGCTGGCCCTAGTGCACCGCCCTTGTTGAAAGTCGATAAAATTCAGGCCCAGCTTGACATAATACCGGCTCTGTTCGGCGACATTAAAATCACACAATATCTTCTTTTGCGACCGCGACTTAATCTCAAAACTTATGGCAACGGAAATTCAAACTGGCACTTCAAAAAAGGACAATTGCACGAGGCATTCCGGCACGCGCAGGCTACGCTGCAAGGCGACGCCGAGGCACGATCTGAAGAAGCGGACCTGGGAACATTCATAATTGTTGATGGTGCCATCACATATGAAGATGAAATTGCCGGTCAGGTTGAAAACATTACAAGCATCAAGGGGAACATAGACTGGTCGAATACCGCAGAAGCAGCTTCTATTGATACGACAGCCATATGGCACGGCGAAATCGTTGCTTCAAAGTTTGATTTTTCTGAGCCGCTAAATTTGATGGCCGGGGGCGAGTCGCAAGCAAATGTGGTTTTTGAAAGCGCCCCTGCCGCAATTGAGTTTTCAGGCTCGGCAAACATGTTGTCGAACCTCTTCATCAAAGGCGAACTGACGCTGAATACGCCCTCATTGCAGAGGTTTTCAGAATTCTTCGTAACCGGCTTCACCGATATTTATTTGCCCGGAACAATCGATATGGCCGGCCAGATCGAGGCAACCGGTGACATGCTGCGGATAACCGAAGCGGAAATAAGCGTCGCCGGACACTCTGCTACCGGCGTTCTGACACTGGGCACGGACGAAATCAGCAACGCTTCGATCAATGGAACACTTGCATTTGATACAATCGATTTGTCGAGTTTCATCACCGATAATTCTGAATCGATCAGCCAGCTCACAGACTCCACAGATGCCAAAGCTGTAAAGGTTGATCTGCGTGTCTCGGCAAACACCATTGACGCAGGCATCCTGAATCTTTCCGATGTTGCTGCCGCTGTAAATGTGACTGCGGACAACTGGACAGTGGATGTCGGTGACTCACAAACACTTGGCGGCAATCTGATTGCACGCATCGGCAAACGCAAGGAAGACGATGGTCCACTCATTCTGATGGAAGTTACTGCAACCAACGTTGACGCAGCCGCCGTTTCAGAACTGTTTCCCGACCGGGCCGTAGGCATAACAGGAACGGGAAATTTCAACGCAAGCCTCAGAAGCAAGAACTTTGCTGATTTCCTCAGCACCAAGGGCCTCAACGGTTCACTGGAAGCAAGGCTGGCTAACGGATCAATAACGGGTATCGATATGACTCGGCTTCTTGCTGGCACCGTTGACGCAGCAAACAACAACCTCAGCGATACCGAACTAGGTGACAAAACCGACTTCGACAGCTCCAAGTTCAACTTTTTTATCAGAAATGGGATCGCGTCGATTTCGCAGTCATCCATAAACAGTTCAGACAACAGGATACAGATCATCGGAAGGGTGGATT
>JBCCYR010000205.1:0-5428 GCA_039189355.1 Pseudomonadota bacterium | reverse complement strand
GAACTCGGACAGACAAGGCAAACGATCAGGCGCCACATTACGGAGCTTGAGACAATCAAGGGCAAAAAACTCTTTAACACGGAAAATCGCCATTACGAACTGACTGAAGACGGGCATACAGAGCTTGCAAGCGCGGAAACACTTCTTGAGCGCCTGGAGAGCTGGCTGGACAAGGAATACGAGCTTGTAGAAGGGCTTCCACGCATTCACTTCGATGACAGTGAAGGCGAATTCTGGGCACAGCGCTATCCGACAATGCAGATTTGGAACCTCGCTCCACCACTCATCAAAAAAGGGCTTCAAAGTTGGGCCGAAAGCGAGTGTCAGCTTGAACACCCCAAGCTAAAGAAAATTCGTCCCTATCTTATGGTATACAGGAAAAACGGACCTGATTGGGTTTGCGCTGAGGTAGGTGAAAAATCTTCCTACTCCACCTGGCTCGGATGGAAATGGGCCAAGAGTGTTGTCGGCACTAGCTTTCACAGGGACCCTTTGAGTTCGCAATCAGACAACTTCATGATTGAGGCATATGACAGTGTCGCGAGGACCGGCAACGTTTGGTATGACCATATTTATACAAGTTTCTCACGTCCTCAAAACGGCAAAATTCAACCGGTAAGCTATCAGCGCCTGGTGATGGCATTGTTTTTCCCCGATGGCAGCCAAGCAGTCGCTTCCCTGGTCGCCAGAACCAATGACATTGAAATACACGGACTAAAAAAATGCGACTTGAAGTTGATGTCGGCAGAAGATGTAATGGATTTTCATATTTAATTTGATTTCGAAATAACGCCCATAAGTTGCGGGGCAGTTTTATTGTTTTATGGTTAAAATAGCTTCTCTATCAATAAGAGGAGCTGAAAATGCATTCAATTAAGCACAGTCAAATACTTCATCAAATTGAAGAATACATACGAATCATCAGATCTCAAAACCTGACCATAGCGACGGGATCTGATTTTTCTTATTTTAAATCCATCCCCAAACTTCAAAAGGCACGCCACAATGTAAACCCTGCCTTTGACCCCAAACATTCTGACTTGAATGAACGAAATTCACTTTGGACACTTTTACTTAGTTCGGAAAATGAAATCCTTGGCACCCAGGCGATGCAAATACTACCCTTGCAAAACCTGAGCCTCGGCGATTATCTGCGTGAAAATGTCTGGTTTTTCCGAACTTACGGCTACGACTTCGATCAGGATAAAACCAGATGGCAGCTTTCCAATGAGGCCACCAAAATCCATGGCGCTGTCGCCTACCACGGTGAACTGTGGCTAAAGGGCGGAGAAAACGGTCTGCGGGGCGGAAGCATGGCCATCTTGTTGACCAGACTGATGATTCTGCTCGGAATGCTGAAATGGAGCCCAGATTTTTTCATTGGTCTGCAATCTCCCCTGACATCATGCAGAGGGCTTGCTGTGCGCGAGGGTTACATGCGCACTGAACAGAGAACAATATCCTGGTATCAGAAAAAATCGGATATCCCGATGGAGGATTGGATGGTGTGGATGACAAAGGAAGAGGCAGAGTTTAACCTGCGCTTGCCGGCGGAATTCTTTCACGCCATGTTCAACAAGGCAGGCATGACTGAAGAGCACATCACCCAAATTGCCTGAAGAGACAACCATTGATGGATGATAAATTTACCATCAATGGTTTATGTAATTACCATTAAAGTAAAAAATATTTACGCACATGTGAAATATTTCACTAATTGCAATGATTAGAACTACTTCTATGCTTTTCGCGACATCAAATACTGATTTGATTTGTTGATTTACTTTCTCAGGAAATAGATTCTTTCGGGATTTCTGGAGGGGTGGAAAAAGAAAACTTAGAGGAGACTTTCTTGCGGTTTTTCACAAACCGCAGAAATTATTTAAAATGAACGACAATCATAAACCGACACAAAGCAATAATCTGGATGCAAAAACGCTAATCGAACTAACAACTGATGTTGTTTCAGCTTATGTATCAAACAATCCTGTTTCTACAACGGAGCTGCCTAATCTTATCGGAGATGTGTACTCATCCTTCACCAAAGTTGCGAATGTTGAAACACCTATTTCACATCACAACACCAAACCAGCTGTACCAATCAAGAAGTCATTGCATGACGATTACATCATCTGCCTCGAGGATGGAAAGCAGTTCAAATCACTGAAGCGTCACTTGCGCAGCCATTACGACATGTCCCCGGAGCAATATCGTGAGAAATGGGGTTTGCCTGCTGACTATCCGATGGTGGCGCCAAACTACGCACAAGCGCGTTCCAGATTGGCTCGCGAAATGGGACTTGGCCGCAAACCCGGCACCAAAATCAAGAAAAAAGCACGCGCCTGAAGCAATAATGGAATGGATTGAGACAGGGGGTTTTCTCAGTCCATTTTAGAAGCTTGCGGCGTTGCGTGACCTTGCAGCGCCGCAGGCGTATCAATGTCGATACTGGCAACGTCCCCCAATTCCACTTCGATTACGGCTTCCGCATTTGCCCCTATAATGTGTCGCGCACCCACATCGCCTTTGATATCCTTGAGTTCGGAGAAAAAACTGGACGGCCAGAGCACTGGGTTCCCCCGTTTTCCATTTGAGGTCGCCATGATGATGTGACTACTGTTTTTATCTGCTTCATCAATCAGCTTGTTGATATCTTGCGCAGTGACAAAAGGCATGTCGCCGAGCAATACGACAGCTGCCGAAAAATCGGACGATACATTGGCAATGCCGGTTTTCAATGATGTTGAAAGTCCTTCTGCAAACCCGGCGTTGTGAGCCATTTTGCACTCGAGACCGGCCAAAGCCTCATGAACCGAATCAGGTTCAAACCCCGTGACAACGATCACGTCATCACATTTACTCGCGATCGCCGCCTCAACTGCATGGCGAACCATGGGTTTGCCTTGAAAATCTACGACCATCTTGTTTGTTTCACCCATCCGGCGAGATTGGCCAGCAGCGAGAATAACAGCTGTTGTTCTTGTAGTTTTCATAAGAGATTTTTGACGCGGATGGGGTCTTGCACCAGTTTCCATCAACAGCCCCCCTGTTCCCATCCCGGCAATATCCTTTGACGTAACCGCAACGCCAGCCAGAAAGCGTTGCAGCACCCAGTCAAACCCGTTTTCTGCCGGGCTGCGCGCACAACCCGGCGCACCGATGACAGGTTTGTCCTGGATTTCTGACAGCAGCATAAGATTGCCGGGATCAACCGGCATGCCAAACCGGATATTCTTGCCACCCGCAGTTTCAATTGCAGACGGAATGACGTCATGAATATCGCTGATCGCGGAAGCACCAAACAAAATCAGCATATCGCATTTGGGAAGCATCCCGGAAATTGCATCGGCGACATCATCCTGCAGATGGAACACCTGCAACTCATCGACAATCTTGGAACCGGAAAGTGCAAGCCTTTGTTCAAGCACTTTTCGTGTCTTTTGGAGGATGGAGTGTTTCGTTCCAGGCAGTAATGTAAAGATCAGGCCGACTTTATTGGCATTGTATTGAGATACGGATATCGCCGCAGGCGCAACTATCGCCTCTATAACTTCCAGACTGCGGGAAGGCACATAATAGGGAATGATCTTTACTGTGGCCACCATGCGACCTTCATTCACCTCTGTATAGTCATGAAGTGTTGCGAAAGTGATCCCCGGATCAACGGCATTAATACGATCAACCACTTCACGCGAAACCCTGAACACGCCATTGCAGGTTGCAAAGAAATTGACCCTGCCTGTTCTGGCCTGATCAGTTCGCACTGATATTGACTTAAACAAGTCTGCAATGCGTTTGGCAGCTTCGTCTTCCGACACGTCGCCTTCTTCGGGCAACGCAACCATGACCTCTGTCATGCTGGCTGCATGCATCACATCGACAAGTTCTTCAGTCAGCACAGTCCCTTTGCGCAATACAGAATCATCAGGCAGACGCTGACTATGGGCAAGAATGCCACCAATGGTTTCATCAAGTGGAAAAGATCCGAACTTCATGCTTGGCCGATACCGCGATTGTGAAATGTCTGAATAACTTCTGCCATGATTGCGACCGCGATCTCCTGTGGCGATGCCGCCCCTATATCAAGGCCTATCGGCGCCTTGATCCTGTTGAGCTGCTCTTCGCTCGCGCCCTCAACAGCGAGCCTTTCAAGACGCTTTCCATGCGTTTTCCGGCTGCCAAGCGCGCCCACATAAAAACAACCATTCTGCAGTGCATCCGTTAACGGAAAATCATCAATTTTTGGATCGTGCGTGACAGCTGCCAGGGCAGTATAAGCATCCAGCGGTCGATCTTTGAGAACATCTTCAGGCCAGTCTGGAAAGAGTTCTGTCCCCTGAAACCGTTCTTCGGTCGCAAAAGCGGTCCTCGGGTCTATTACTGTCATCTCGTATCCGGCAACCTTTGCCATGGGTGCAAGCGCTTGGGAAATATGCACTGCACCAATTACGACAAGTCTGGGCGCTGGCACATGCACATTCAGAAATACAGGTTCTGAACCAACTTCCAGTTTTGCCGACTTTCCGCTTTTAAAGGCTTGGGAAATTGCACTGCCGAGTTCACCTTCAACCAGATCACCTTCGAGAACAATCCGGTCACGACCATCACCAAGATAGGTGGCGACTACAGCTGCCTTGCGGCCTGCACGAGCCTGATTGAGTTTCTTGAGAACTTGCGGATCCATATGACTAACCAACGCGCTCCACATAAACCTCTATTTTCCCGCCACAAGACAAACCAACTTCCCACGCGGTTTCATCTGCCACACCGAATTCCAAGAGTTTCGGCTTGCCGGATGAAATGACATCCATTGCTTCGGAGATTACCGCTCCTTCTACACACCCGCCGGATACTGAACCTTCAAAGTTACCCTCTTCATCAATGACAAGATGTGATCCTGCCGGCCTTGGGGCCGAACCCCAAGTGGAAACAACTGTGGCAATTGCCACTTCACGCCCTGCTTTCATCCATCTTTCTGCGGTAGCAAGTTCATCCATGCTTGGCTCCATTGCGGCTATGCTGCTTCAAGGGTGGTCAGCCAGTTGCGGGGGTCATGCCGTGCTTCAAAACGACCGGACAGACTATCGCACAATCCGGCCAATGCGTTAAGGGAATGAACCGGACGGAATTCGTCCACATGCGGCAGCATGGTACGTATGCCACGCGCTGCAGCTTCAAAACCGTCAAAACGCAATAACGGATTAAGCCAGATGAGCCTACGGCATGACCGGTGCAGGCGATCCACTTCATGCCCGAGAAGAGTGTCTTCATCGCGCTCCAGCCCATCCGTAATCAACAGGACAACAGCCCCCTGCCCCAGAACCCGGCGAGACCATAACCGGTTAAACTCATGAAGCGTTTCCCCGATCCGGGTGCCGCCTGACCAATCCTCCACGGCATCGGCACAATCCTGCAACGCCACATCGGG
>JBCCYR010000204.1:0-5432 GCA_039189355.1 Pseudomonadota bacterium | reverse complement strand
TGGGTTTTTGCCCGAAGTGTTGCGTGCATAAGCAATTCCACCCAGAGAGTAATTTCTTTTCAGCAGGATTTTCCTGTGTCCGGGAGAATTGAGCCAACCCTCAATCGCTGCATCAATGCTGCGATACCCTACGCCAAGGTTCTCACCCGCAGAATTATCAAAGCCTACTGCAAAGATGCGCCTCTTGAACTTTGTATCAGGTCCAAACTCGTGTCCGAATTTGCCGGTTCGCCCCATCAGGCTTGCATGCCGTTGTGCAGCCTCCATCAGCCTGGGGTCTGGTCTGAAAGATTTCAGAAGATGCTTCTGGCGAACGCTGTTCAAGCGGTCAAAGGAGGTTTGCGCATCAAAATGGACAATGGAATTATCAACCGGGTGGCCGGAAATTGCATTTCCATCATCTTTTTTGAAAATCGAAGTGGGGCTACACGCTGCCACCGCAAGCAGCAAGACGCCCATCAAGATACGCAAAGCTGGATGTGTTTTCAAAACCATGGCCAGACTTTGGAACAAGAGTTTTAAGAAAATACTTCGTGGATTAAATTTTTATACGCAAGTTTCGGGTGGAGAGTGAAAATTATGCGCTTTACTGGTTTCCCATGAACAAAAACGGCACCACTGCATCCACCAAAGACTGGATATTGATCACTATCCTTGCGCTGATATGGGGCGGATCATTTCTTTTCGGGCGCATTTTGATGCTCGAATGGCCACCCTTTACCGTTGTGTTTTTCCGGGTCGGCATAGCAGCGCTCACACTTTGGCTCTTTCTTGCAGCAACCGGGCGGAAGTTTCCATTCAACGCAAACCTGATAAGCGCTATCGCCATTATGGGGATATTGAACAATGTAATTCCCTTTTCCCTTATTCTGGTCGGACAACGTGAAATCGGTTCCGGTCTTGCTTCCGTTGTGAACGCGATGACGCCGATCTGGACACTGATCATCGCCAATTTTTTCACGACAGACGAAAAATTCTCAGCGAACAAGATTATCGGCATTTTATTCGGCTTTGCCGGCGTTGCCGTATTGATTGGCGGAGACCTTGTTCAGGGTTTGACTGCATCAGCTTGGGCGCAAGTCGCAGTTCTGGGCGCAACAATATCTTATGGGTTTGCGGGCGTTTTCGGAAAACGTTTCAGGGAACACGACCCAATTGTGATATCGACCGGACAGCTGACAGCTTCAAGCATCATCATGCTGCCAATCATGTTTGCGCTTGAAGACCCGTTTTCAATTTCAGCGCCCGATACGGAAATAATCCTTTCAACACTTGGTTTGTCCATCCTGTGTACCGCAATAGCCTACGTTCTTTTCTTCAGAATTCTGGCCAGTGCAGGAGCAACCAATGTATCACTTGTCACATTTTTGGTTCCCGTAAGCGCAATTCTTCTTGGAATTGTCTGGTTGGGAGAGACCCTGACAGCTGGAAACATCTTCGGAATGACATTGATCGTATTGGGCCTCATTCTGGTTGATGGAAGGCTGTTTCGGCGTCTGAAAGCGTGAAAAAACCTGTGATTTGCCCTGACCATTTAGAATTCATGGCAATATTGGAAAAATTATTTACGGGCCTGTGAATAATTTTCTTCATACAATTCAGCTATTTAGATTTGGAATCAATTACAGTTAACAAGTGTTTCGCGTAAATCACTTGCACATGAACAGATTTATCTTAGACTTTTGTATTAGGGCGGGCTTCGACGAAGGAGAACGTGATGCAACTGGTACAAAAAGCCAATTTGGTAATTACGGTCGCAGCATTTGTTTTTGTTACTGCGTTGGTTTTAGGACTGATCGGCTAGAACCGTATTCGAAGAAACTACTTTTCAGCAAGCCAGAGACTGACTGTAAGTGCATCTTTGGCTTGCTTCCCTCCACCCTTACTTGAAAGTTCCTGAAACTTCTTGGGCTTGAGACCGGCTTCATGAAGCCAGTTTTCCATTTGTTCCTTTGAAAATCCCAAACGCAAATGCGCATGATCAGTTCTCAGGAACTCCAGTTCATGAGGCGCAAAATCCACGATCAACAATCTGCCATTATCCTTGAGAGCTTTTGCGGCCTCGCGGATGGCAACAGCAGGATCCTCCAGATAGTGCAGAACCTGGTGAATGGTCACCAGATCAAAGGCGGTTGCCTGGGTGGGCAATATGTATAGATCCCCCTGACGGGTCTGAACCCGCGAAAGGCTTGCATCGTCGAGGCGTGATCTTGCAACGGAAAGCATGTCACGACTGGCATCAATGCCCGTTCCTTTTTCATAAATATCGGAAAAGAGTTCAAGAATTCGTCCGGTGCCGGTTCCAAGGTCCAGCATGGCATCAACCTTTTCCGGCCCAACCATCTTGAGCATTGCTGTTTCGACTTTATCTTCATCCACATGCAGAGAACGGATGACATCCCATTCTGAGGCACTCCTTGAAAAATATTCTGCAGCGCGCTCTGCCCTTCGCTTACGCACCGCAGTCAAGCGCTCCTTGTCACGCGCAATCTGGGCATCATTCACATCCACCTGCGCAATCAGCGTTGTAATAATGCCGGCCCCCATGCCTTGGTCCACCAACCGGAAGTACGCCCAGGCACCCTCTTGATACCGTTCGAGAAGCCCTGCTTCACTCAACAGTTTCAGATGCCTTGAAATGCGCGGCTGGGATTGACCCAGAATTTCCGTCAGATCAGAAACCGTCAAATCGCTTTCAGCAAGCAACATCAACAGACGCAACCTCGTAGGCTCACCTGATGCACGCAACAGGTTTACAGTCTGATCCAGAGAAAGAGGTGTATTTTCCAGCAAAGTCTGTAACATCAGCAAATCATTCGAAACATAAGCATATGTTTATATGTAAAGAATGGTGATTTGCAACTGAGATTGTGCGGTGCGGTTAACAGCACTGTTTATTTAAGGTCATCCGCTGCGGCAGCATATCCGCCTCCTGCCCCATCTAGGAAATGAAAATGGTTGTCTTCCATTATGGAGGGAACGAAGCAGGTAAGCACTGCCTTGTCCTGTTCACAGATACCAAAACGCAGGTTCCCTGCCTGCCTTTCTTTTTCCAGCAATAAGCGTAATTCGCTTACTTTTTCACTGCTCAAAGAGACGGTCATGCGTAAACCGTCCTGGATTTTCCGGTAATCCGTATTTAGCGCCGTGTATTCGCGATAGCGTACTGGATCGAACTTACCCAGTGGCCATCCGGTTTTGTCGAGCACCCATGCCAGCATGGTGATCAAATAAAGCAGAAACCTGCTCATGCCGGACGCTTTTACCTCCAAAGGCAACCCCTCGGGTGGCCACGTAAATCCGGGCCCCCGTTTCGGCATGGGACTGGCATCCGCCGTATCTGCCTGCACCAAAGACAACAGTTTCTGGACTGCTTCTGCCTGTATCTCCCCGCCTTCCTGAGGTGGTTCTACGATGAGAGAGATAATTTTCTTTCCGCTTTCCTCAATCGGAGTCCAGCGGCAGGACAGTCCATTCAGATCAGGCCGTACATGCTTGCCTGCCCGTTCAACACGGTATTCGCCCTCCTTCATCAGCCTTTCAGCCAGTGCAATCCCGCCACCGACAAAAGCATAATTTCTGATTGACGGAGAAACCCTGACCACTGCAACCAGAAGATCAGAACCGGCATCGCGGATAACTTTTGCAGGCACAACGGCTGCGCGCAATTGGAGCTCAAGTTCGTCCTCAACCCATCCTGCCGTTGCTGAAAGTGCTTGGCTGACAGCTTCATGGTCTTGTGGCGCAAATGCAACCGCAGCTCCATCACCGCCAAATATATACAGGATGTCCTGATGGCCGACCGCATTCATGATGGCACTGATCATGGAAACGCCGGCCATGTTGACGGCCTTGTATTGCCCGGCTGCAATCGCTGCCCGTGACTGGACAACATCCGTCACCGCCACGTACCAGTCTTCCGGCACGCAATGGTAGTTCTCGCGCGGCAGTGCACTGACAAAACGCTCAAGCACCGGGAGGGATTTGGTGAAATCCGCAGTTGCGCTTGATTGCATAACTAACCTCAATTACCGATGCATGTATTGGTAACGGCTATGGAACCAGAAAGTTTCATGAAATCAACTGCAAGACAAAAAGAAATAAAAAAGCGATTGAGAACGCTCGTGCCAATGGCACCGATGGAAGATTTTCTGGCAATGGAAGAAACCGCATTGGCAGGACACCTGCGTCATCTGCCTCCCTCAATCTCCGCCTGGCAGGCAGTTACTACAAGGGCAAGACACGCCCATACCGATTACGATGAGCTCCTTCAAGACGGCTATGATGTGGAATCGGCCCGCCATTTTGTACTCGATACAATCAATGAAAAGCTGTCCGAATGGGGGTGCAGCGAACGAGTATCGGAAGAGGAACAATAAACACCCGTTAACAGATTGCCGGTTTGCAAAATATGTGAAAGGTTCCATATCTCACAATCATCCATTCTATTTGAGGTACCCCCCGTGACTTCTCTTTCCGATTTTCCCATTACCAACAAATGGCCTGCCCAACATCCGGACCGCATTCAGCTTTATTCCCTGCCAACCCCCAATGGCATCAAGGCGTCAGCAATGCTTGAAGAAACCGGACTTCCATACGAACCGCATCTGGTGAGCTTTGGTACGAATGATCAGATGACACCGGAATTCATGTCCTTGAACCCGAACAACAAAATCCCTGCGATTATTGATCCGGACGGACCGGGCGGCCAGCCAATCGGTTTGTGGGAGTCAGGTGCAATCCTGATTTACCTGGCTGACAAGTCAGGACAGTTTCTCTCCAAGGACCCAGGAAAACGGCTTGAAACCATCCAGTGGCTGATGTTCCAGATGGGTGGCGCAGGCCCGATGTTTGGCCAGTTCGGTTTCTTTCACAAGTTTGCCGGAAGCGAAATCGAGGACAAACGCCCTTATGAGCGTTACCAGAATGAATCCAAACGCCTGCTGAACGTCATAAACGGACAGCTGGAGAAAAACGCATATATTGCCGGAGACGAATACTCGATTGCCGACATTGCATTGTGGCCGTGGGTCAGGACACTGGGTGCGTTTTATGATGCAAGCGAAGAGCTGGAACTGGACAAACTCACAGCGACCGGTGAATGGCTTGAAAAATGCAGTTCGCGCCCGGCATCACAGAAAGCCGTAAACATTCCGGCACGCGACTGATCGTGCTGGTTCCGGTCACAACGATTGCAGCAACCGTTCTGGGTGTCTGGCTTGTTATTCTTTCTTTGAGAGTGATAAGCCAACGCCGGACCGCAAGCGTAAGCTTGGGCGATGGTGGTGATGAAAATCTCAGCCGCCGCATCCGGGCGCAAGCGAACCTGAGTGAATACGCCCCAACAGGCTTGATCCTTCTTCTCCTGGCGGAATTGCAGGGTACACAACTCTGGTGGCTTGTAATCTGTGCCTCATTACTGGTGTTGGGAC
>JBCCYR010000203.1:0-5435 GCA_039189355.1 Pseudomonadota bacterium | reverse complement strand
TTCCCGGGGAACGCCGGGATGCCACAAACACATAAGCAAAAGGCTAAACCTATGAGCGACACATACGTTCTTGAGGGCCAGTTGCGCGACCGAGTTGGCAAGGGGGCCGCTCGTGAACTTCGCCGCAACTCTATGGTTCCTGCCGTCATTTATGGCGACAAAAAAGACCCCGTTTCCATTGCGCTTCCCTACAAGGAGCTCTCCATGAAAATTCATGGCGGCGGCTTCATGACCACGATTGCCACAATCAAGGTTGGCAGTGAAGAGCACCGTGTCCTGCCAAAGGATTATCAATTGCACCCTGTGCGCGACTTCATCGAGCACGTCGATTTTCTGCGCGTTTCCCGCAAGACTGTGGTTACCGTTGAAATTCCGGTTCACTTCGAAAACGAAGAGATTTGTCCTGGTCTCAAACGCGGCGGCGTTCTCAATATTGTCCGTCACGCTGTTGAAGTGAACGTGCCTGCGGACAGCATTCCTGACAACTTCACCATTGATCTGGAACCGTTTGATCTCGGCGACTCAATCAACATTTCTGCAGTTACGCTGCCGGAAGGTGTTGAGCCGACAATTACGGACCGTGACTTCACCATTGCGACAATCGCTGCTCCAGCTGGCCTCAAGTCAGATGAAGCTGATGAAGAAGGCGCACCGGAAGCACCGGAAACCGAAATCATTGGTGAAGAAAAAGAAGAAGAAAGCGAAGAATAATTCTTTCGCAAATAGTCGGTTGGAGGAACTCCTGTCATGCTGATCATTGCAGGACTGGGTAATCCCGGCGGCAAGTATGCCGGCAACCGTCACAACATCGGATTTATGACGGCGGACGAAATCGTTCGCCGTCATGCGTTTGGGCCCTGGAAATCCAAATTCAATGCGGAAATCTCCAACGGCACACTCAACGGCGAAAAGGTTCTGGTTGTCAAACCGCAGACCTACATGAACGAGTCCGGTCAGGCAGTCGGGGAAATCCTCCGCTTCTACAAGGAAGACCTTGCCAATCTTGTTGTTATTTACGACGAACTGGACCTCCCGCCGGGAAAACTCCGCATCAAGACAGGCGGCGGGCACGGCGGCCACAACGGCATCAAGTCCATCGATGCCCATTGCGGAAAGGAATACCGCCGCATGCGGCTTGGTATTGGTCATCCCGGTTCAAAGGAAAAGGTGACAAGCCACGTACTGGGCGACTTTGCAAAAGCCGATCAGGAATGGCTCAACAACCTTTTGCAATCCATTGCCGACAACACCGGTCTGCTGGCCAGTGGAGACGATGCAAAATTCATGAACAAGGTCGCGCTTGAGACTGGTCAAAATCAGGATGCGCAGAAAAAGGCCAAACCAGCCAAACAGCAATCGCACATTCATCAGGCACGCAAGCCTGCCGTAAAGATGGAAACGCCCAAGACTGGCCCCATGGCAGACATGCTGAAAAAGCTGTTCGGAAACAAGGAATGACAGGCGTATTGATTACCATTGCCATCTGGATTCTCCGCATCACCGGACTGTTTTTCATCGTTCTGGCAGCCTACAATTTCACTGTCGTCAATCTGGTCAACATGACGCTGGTTCCTACAGATCTCTATTGGGTAGCAGCGACCTCTTTCCAGTTCGGCATTGGCGCACTTTTGTGGATGCTTTCTGTTTCGCTTTCAAAGTGGAAACAGAAACGAGCTGAAAGATAATTGAAAATCCTTCGGGATTTTACAGGACCAATAGATGAACTGCCCTTGCGGATCAGGAAAAGACTACGAAGCCTGCTGCGGCCAGTATCACTCAAGCGCTAGTCTTCCACCAACAGCCGAAAGCCTGATGCGGTCCCGCTATTCCGCCTTTGCCAGGCAGGAAATCTCCTACTTGAGAGAAACCACCTGGCTGGCCAACCAGAAACACTTTGATGAACGAGGCTATACGGATCGCGCAACAAACAGCATCTGGCTTGGACTGACGATCCACGAAACCGGAGACGGTTTGGAAGAGGATACCCGCGGGACTGTCACCTTTACCGCCAGGTCGATGATGAACGGACACGTTCAGGAGCAAACGGAAAAGAGTTTGTTCAGGAAGAAAAATGGCAAATGGTTTTATGTGAAGGCGGTTTGGTGAGTGCCCACTAAGAGCCAAATACAGACGCGCTACATTGATCGTTAAGCGTTCATTTTGGAACCGGCATGACTTGCGGCGACTACTGGACACAGCAGTAAAATTCCTGTGGTAGTTGTATTATACAGGTTTGTCGCCTTTTACGGTCACGCGCCGCCCCTTTCGTTCCTCTGGCCAGTAATCCCAAATAGCGCGGTGCATACAACAACGATTGTCCCAGAACGCCATATCATTCAGCTCCCAACGAAACCGGATTTGATATTTGATATCTTCCGCGTGTTCGAACAGTAATTTGAGAATTGCTTCACTCTCCTTTTCAGACAATCCAAAAATTTTTGTTGTGAACGTACGGTTTACAAACAGCGCTTTTCTTCCTGTTTCGGGATGGGTGCGTACGATAGGGTGAAGGGCTTCCGGACAATCTATATCACTATCCTTTTGCCCCCTGTCACTGTATCTGCCTTTATAAATATGCTCCGAGCTATGCAAAGCAGATAACCCGTCAACCATGGTTTTTATTGGCTCAGACAAGTCTTCATAAGCTTCATACATATCACTGAACATTGTATCGCCACCGCATGGCGGCATTATATGAATTTGAAGCATCGTGCCTAATGGAGGTGTTTCATCGCAAGACACATCAGAGTGCCAAAACTCTCCGTTGGCAACCTTCGAATTTTTGGTTGCATGGATTTCAAAAATTTCCGGATAACCTGCCATTGTCGGAGCCGCCGGGTGAGCGTGCAGCGAGCCAAAACGTTTCCCAAAAGAGATATGCTGTTCCGGTGGAATCTCTTTCTGTTCTTTAAAAAATAGCACCTGGTATTTCAAGAATGCCTGATGAATTTCTGCGAATTGATCGTCAGAAACATTCTTGCTGAGATCAACTCCATATATCTCTGCACCCAGGTTAGGTGCAAAAGGCCTTGCTTCAATCAACCTGTAATCGTTCGTCTTGACGGCAACCATCTTAACCTAACTCCATGTGCCTATAATATGTGCGATTTTGACTTATCCGTCATCAAATCGTTGTCATCGGCAAGTTTAGCGTCTTGAGAATGCCAACTTTAGCGACAACATTATAAATGTCTGAAAATTCCAGTTTTCACCAATATCAAATGCTGCACCAACAGAACTTGGTGCAGCCAACATACAGGTCCTGATTAAAAATGGACCAATGACAGGAGGAGGAACACATGTCTTCAAATCGCATAGCAAGATTTTTGAATTATTTTTCCGGACAATCCATTGCAACAATTATGACAGTACTCGTGCTTGGTTTTTCCGCACCGGTTGCAGTAGCGCAAGATCGCAGTGACTGGCCAAAAAGTTTTTCTGTAGGCACGGCAAGCCAAGGCGGCACATACTTCGTTTATGGGTCAGGTTGGACAAACATGGTCTCGGAAGCGCTCGGTATTTCGGGCGGCGCAGAGGTGACAGCGGGTCCGGTTCAAAACGCGGCTCTCGTCCAAACCGGAGATCTGGATTTTGCCATGGTTACTATGGGTCCTGCTTTCGATGCCATAAATGGCAAAAGCGCGCTGGCGCCCGGTCTCAAGCATGACAAGATCAGAGCAATATTCCCAATGTACAAGACAGCGTTTCATATCATGACGTTGAAAAGTTCCGGTATCGACAGCTTTGACAATATTCCGGACGGCGCCACCATTGGCTTTGGCCCTGTCGGCGGTACTCCCGGCACTTATTGGCCACGCTTCTTTGAGTCACTGGGGAAAGGTGCAACAGCACGCCATGGTGGCGCTGCTGATCTTGCAGGCCAACTTCAGGACGGTTTGATCGACGTCTACAGTTGGGCAGCCGGCATCCCCTTCCCTGCCTTCTCTCAAGTAGAGGCACAAGCTGATGTAAATTTCTTTGGCCTTACAAAAGAGCAAGCAGACAAGATTGTTGCCGATCATCCGGTATCGCCGTTCACGATTCCTGCCGGAACATACCCTTCCCAAACCGAAGACCATTTAAGTGTATCAATGTGGAACTTTGCAATCGCACGAGCTGATCTTCCGGAGGATTTTGTGTATGCCGTTGTAGATACAGTCATGAAAAACAATCCGAAGATGCTTGAAATCCACAAGGCAGCTGTCGAAACTCTTCCTGAGAATTTCGATAAGAACCAGTTTATTCCATGGCATCCGGGCGCAGTTCGTTGGTTCAAGGAGAACGGCTTCGAGATTGACTCTGCTTTAGGTGGGTAAACCCAATATGCAATCGAACAAAACCGGACCCGAGACACGATACTAGTGTCTCGGGTCGCTGTTTGCTGCAAGGATAATCAGCAATGTCAGACACAGCTGAGTTTGAAAAGCCGGATTTAGATGAAAATGATACGCGGTCACTGTCAGGTTGGCAGCGAAAAACATTTGCAGTTCTTTGTGTTTTATATGCAGCTTGGCACCTTTACAGCCTGAACATAGCGCCGCTTGAAACCTGGCTGTTCCGCATTCTGCACATCACTGGCGCGTTGGTGTTGGGATTTGGCCTTACGAACATACTTCTGCCAGCAAAAGACAAACGTATAAAAAACCTGGCTTTGGAACGCGGAATAGCAACGGTATCAGCAGTTCCGGTCTTGTACGCGCTTGGTCTCACCACTTACGGTTTATACGTTTACTGGGAAACCGGTGTTGTCGAAAATCCAGATACATTCTTCGCTTACTACGGTCCGGCATTGGCTGCAGGTACGGTTATTACCATTGTTGCCGGATGGTTCTTGCGCGGTAATGAAAAAACGGTCGCTGCACTTGATTGGGTGTTGATTGCCTCCAGCCTTGCCTCAACCGGATTCATAATCCTCAGTCTTGATGGCCTTGGTTTACGCCTTCGTGCTGGCACACCTTTTGCCGACCCACAAAATGCCTGGGCTGCATTTGTGATCGTTTTGTTAATGCTTGAACTCACCCGCCGCGTTGCTGGTCTGGCGCTGGTTGTAATCGCTGGTGTTTTCGTTGGATATACATTCCTTGGGCCCTGGCTTCCCGGCTTTCTGGAACATCGCGGTTATGATGCCAAACGGTTCTTTTCCTATGTGTTTACAGACAATGGCATACTGGGGCCCACAACAGCGGTTTCATCAACCTACATCATTTTGTTCATTATCTTTGCAGCCTTTCTGCAAAGCTCGAAAGTTGGCGATTATTTTGTCAACCTTGCCTTTGCAACAGCAGGACGTGCTCGAGGCGGACCCGCGAAGGTTGCGGTTTTTGCCTCCGGCCTCATGGGAATGATCAATGGTACTTCGGCAGGTAATGTGGTTTCAACAGGATCGCTGACAATCCCTCTGATGAAACGGGTCGGATACCGGCCTCAATCCGCCG
>JBCCYR010000202.1:0-5469 GCA_039189355.1 Pseudomonadota bacterium | reverse complement strand
GCCTGTAGGCTACGCATTGCAGCAGGTAAGGTTATTACCGAAATCGCGTGAAAACCAGATTGTTCACGACTGGCACATTGAGGTTGATGGCGGCAAAAGAGAGTTGGAATTTGAAGATCATCACCACAACAAGGTGGTCCTGATCAGTCTCCTGCCGGGGTGTGACAAAGTTGAAATTCACGCCTATGGTTCTGTTTCCACCACTGAAAATGCCGGGATAATTGGCCGCCATGGTGGCTATGCACCCCTTTGGTATTTCAAACGCAATACCGATCTCACAAAGCCGGGTCCCTTGCTGCGAAAACTTGTAAGGGAACTGGGGACGGATTATCCCGATGATGTTTCGAGACTTCATGCGCTTTCCGCTTTGATTTTGCAGCAGGTTAAATACCAGTTGGGTCACACAAACACGAAAAGTGTGGTTGAGGAAGTGTTGGAGAATGGAAACGGCGTCTGTCAGGACCATGCACATATTTTTCTTACAGCCGCACGACTGCTTGGTTACCCGGCCCGCTTTGTCAGGGGTTACCTTATGTAACACGACCGGGTTGATCAGGACGCTACCCATGCCTGGGTGGAAGTACATGTAGAGAGCCTGGGTTGGGTAGGCTTCGACGTTTCAAACGGCATTTCACCGGACGAAAGATATGTTCCGATTGCAACAGGCCTTGACTATGACGAAACGGCACCAATTTCTGGAATGCGTTTTGGGGACAGCAATGAATCCATGATTGTCAGTCTGCAAGTCCAGCAGTAGTTTCAATTACAGGATTCAGGGGATTCGTGGTCATGACTTATTGTGTGGGTCTACGATTAAACAAGGGACTGGTTTTCATGTCTGATACCCGTACCAATGCGGGTGTCGACAATATTTCTGTATTCCGCAAAATGTTCACATGGTCGCAACCCGGAGATCGCGTAGTTACGCTTTTGACGGCGGGTAATCTTGCAACAACCCAATCCGTTATCAGCATTTTGGATGAGCGTACAAAAGCACCGGAAGAACGCAAACCGTCCTTGCTAGAGGTCCCATCCATGTTCCGTGTCGCACAAATTGTCGGTGAAACCTTGCGGGATGTCGTGCAATCCAACGCAACCAGTGGCCAGAACGCTGACTCCGCATTCAATGCAACCATCATTGTTGGCGGACAGATCAAGGGTGGGGAACAACAACTGTTTCTCGTTTATCCGGAAGGGAATTTCCTGGAAGCTTCCGCCGATACGCCGTTTTTCCAGATTGGAGAAACGAAATACGGCAAGCCGATCCTCGTCCGTGCATATGATCCTGACATGTCGTTCAATGATGCGGTCAAATTACTCATGGTTTCTTTTGACTCAACCATAAAAGCCAATCTTTCAGTTGGTCTCCCGCTTGATTTTCAGATGCATGAGAAAGACGCTTTTGACGTTACCGAAGAGCGCCGCGTTGAAAGGGATGACCCATATTTTAATACAATCTCATCTGGTTGGGGAGAGGCCCTTAAATCCGCATTTCACTCATTGCCTGATTACAAATTCTAACCTGCTCTTAACAAGCGTATCGCCTGATCCTGTCCGAACAGATAAAGCAATATCCGCAAGGCTTCGCCCTGTTCGCCTTCAAGTTCCGGATTTGAGTTCATAATCAGTTTTGCGCTGTCGCGCGCCATTTCCAAAATCTCCCTGTGGTGTTCCATTTGTGCGAGGTTGAAGCCTGGTGTGCCGGATTGCCGGGTACCCAGAATTTCGCCCTGTCCGCGAAGCTTCAAATCCTCTTCTGCAATCCGGAAACCATCTTCTGTTTCACGCATGATTTTCAGGCGTGCCTGGGCAGTCTCGGAGAGGGGGCCGTAATAAAGCAGGATGCAGGAAGAAGCACCGCTGCCCCGGCCAACCCTGCCTCGCAACTGGTGAAGTTGTGCAAGCCCGAACCGTTCCGCATGTTCAATCACCATGATTGTTGCGTCGGGAACATCCACGCCGACTTCAATTACGGTGGTTGCAATCAGAACTCTCGTTTCGCCTTTCTTGAATGCAGCCATTGCCGAATTCTTTTCATCAACCGTCATTCGTCCATGCACAAGCCCGGTCATGCCCGGCATGCGGGCATTAAGATCAGCAAACCGGTCTTCTGCAGACATTGCCTGAATTTCTTCACTTTCCTCAACCAGAGGGCAAATCCAGTAAATTTTCTGTCCCTTTTCGACAGCAGATTTTATCCGGTAAACAAGTTCTTCAGTCCTGTCTGAACTTACGGCATTGGTCTGAATTGGCTGTCTTCCCGGCGGTTTTTCATCCAGTTTGGAGACATCCATATCACCGTATGCAGTCAGTACGAGTGTTCTTGGAATTGGCGTCGCTGTCATGACAAGGACATCCGTGGCATCGCCCTTGTCGCCCAGTGTGAGGCGTTGATGCACGCCAAAGCGGTGCTGTTCATCAATAATTGCCAATCCGAGATTTTTGAATTCAATGCTGGATTGAAACAGTGCATGGGTGCCAATCACCAAGTCGATATCCCCGGATTTCAATGCTTCCAGAGTTTCGCGGCGTTCAGCGGCTTTGTCTTTGCCAGTCAACAGTTGAACCCTGATACCTATCTGATCACACATCGGAGCAAGGCTGGCGAGATGCTGGCGTGCCAGGATTTCGGTTGGTGCCATGATTGCCGCCTGATCGCCGGACTCTATGGCAGTAAGGGCTGCGATTAGTGCCACGACCGTTTTGCCTGAGCCCACATCGCCCTGAAGGAGGCGCAACATGCGTTCCGGCTTGGCAAGGTCTTCCTTTATTTCGTCAATCGATCTTTCCTGCGCCCCTGTCAGGGAAAATGGCAGCAATGGGAGCAATTGTGTTACAAGCGTTCCATTCCCTGTTCGGGGTTTGCCGGATGATTTCCTCAATCTCTGCCTGAGGAGCGCCAGAGCCAATTGACCGGATAGCAATTCATCATGTGCGAGCCGGTGTCTGGAAGGTGAATTGGGATCAAGGTCCATGCTGTCACGCGGATTATGCAACCGCTCTATCGCTGCCCTGAAAGAAGGCCAATGTTGCTGTTCCAGCAGGTTTTTTTCTGTCCATTCAAGAAGCTCGGGCAATTTCCCTAACGCTGTACGGATCGATTTTGCCAAAACCTTTGACGAAATGCCTGCAGTCAAAGGATAAACCGGCTCGACCAGTGGCATGGTAGCAAACTCCTCTGCACTTACCATGTGATCAGGGTGAACCATGTTGAGTTTGCCGTTGAAAAATTCAGGGCGTCCACTCACATATCGCAACTCACCGACCGGCATTGTCTTTCCCAGCCAGTCTGCATGTCCACGGAAGAAAACCAGCGTCATTTCCCCGGTCTCGTCATGCACCTCGATGCGATAAGGAATGCGCTTGTTGCCCCGAGGTGGAACAAGATGTCGGTCCACAACCACTTCAAATGTGGAAATTACACCTTCCACTGCGCTTGAGATATCGGGACGGTTGCGCCGGTCAATGATTGAATGTGGTATGTGAAATAGTAATTCGGAAATGCGGGCAGGTTCGCCTGTCTCATTTCCGTGAAATAGCCGGGTCAACGTCTTGGTCAGTTTCGGCCCAATTCCTTCCAGTGAGGAAACTGGCACAAAAAGCGGGTTCAGGATTTCAGGACGCATGGCAAAATTCTATCAGAGAATGCAATCAGTCATGCTGACAAACTATTCAGGCAACACTATAAACCACTGCAACATGTAATCTTGAAAGCGGCAATACTCCTGCAATGAATGACACAGAAAATGACAAGCGTCTCAAACGCCTGAAATATCGTGCAAACCATCGAGGCATTAAGGAAATGGATATCATTCTTGGTGGATTTGCGAATGCCCGACTGGACGCATTATCAGCAGAAGAGCTGGATGATTTTGAAAACCTGATGCAGGAAAATGACCGCGACCTGTTGATGTGGTTCACGGGCGAAGCCGAATTCCCGCATGAAGCCTTGCAGAATATTTTCAGAATTGTAAGCGATCACTTAGCACCGCACAGCCAAAATGCCTGAGCCAGGAACCTTGAAAAAAGCGTTTAACGACGGCCTGTCCACCATTGTTACCAATGTGGCTTCAGGACAGGAAGCGGTTGTTCTTGCGGAGTTATGCGGCCAGATGAGTGACAGCAAAGGGCTTGTGCACGTATGCGCCAATCCGCAACAAGTGCTGGGTATCGCAGACAGCATGTCTTTTTTCGCGTCCTGGCTCGAAGTCATCACACTTCCGGCCTGGGATTGCCTTCCTTATGACCGGGTATCACCCAGCACTCAGGTAATTGCTGACCGGATTGAGGCATTCAGCAGAATGGTTGCTGCCAGGTCTGAAGATAAGCCATTACTGGTTCTGACAACTGCCAATGCATTGCTGCAGAAGAACATACCAAAGGAAGTCTTGACCAATCAGCAAACAAACCTTGCCCCGGGAAATCAGGTAGATATGGATGCTCTCGTCGCCAGACTTTCTGGCGAAGGATTTGAACGCACTTCCACAGTCAGGGAACGCGGTGAATTTGCAATACGTGGCGGCATTCTGGATATTTTTGTTCCCGGTCGCGAAGAACCATTGCGTCTCGATTTTTTTGGTGACACGCTGGAGTCGATAAGAACCTTTGACCCGGTTACACAAAGAACAACCTCCCAACTGCAGAATTTCTCACTTCAGGCGATGAGTGAAGTCAGCCTGACCAAGGGCATGATACAAAGTTTCCGCCGTAACTATCTGGAGATGTTCGGCGCAGCCACAAGAGATGATGCGCTTTATCAGGCCATAAGCGAGAACCGCCGCTATGCAGGCATGGAGCACTGGCTCCCACTGTTTTATGAAAAACTCGATGACTTGTTTGACTATGCCGAAGGTTTCAAATTCACCTATGCCATTGATTTGAGGGAAGCACTGGAGTCACGCGAGGAGCAGATCAGGGATCATTACGAAGCCCGCCATCAGGCCATTGAGCAAAAAATCGAGGGCGGAACACCCTATAAACCCGTTTCACCGGAAACCCTGTATCTTGGAAGTTCCGAAGCTATTGAATATTTGAAGGACAATGGTGCTGTCGGCATTTCACCCTTTGACCAGCCTGAGAATGCGGATACACGCGTTCTTGATGGCGGAGGACGGGTAGGGCGCAATTTTGCAGCAGAACGCTCTGCGGGCCAAAATGTGTTTGAAGCAGTTTCGAAACACATTCGGGAATTGCAATCTGCAGGCAAGAAGATTCTGTTGGCAGCATGGACGGAGGGGTCAAAAGACCGACTGTCCCAGGTTCTGGATGAACATGATCTGGGAAGTTTGAAAGCTGTTGCAAATTACGGAGAATTTACGACAGCAAAGGGCAACGCCCCAAGCATTGCCGTATTGCCAATCGAGCATGGTTTTGAGACAGAAAAGACAGCGGTCCTTGCAGAACAGGACATTCTCGGCGATCGCCTTGTCCGGCGCAGCAAGAAACGCAAGGACAAGGATTTTATCTCCG
>JBCCYR010000201.1:0-5486 GCA_039189355.1 Pseudomonadota bacterium | reverse complement strand
ATGTTTGCCGGGCATACGGATGTGGTTCCTGTAGGAAATGAAACCGATTGGTCGAGTGCCCCGTTTTCCGGAGATGTGAAAGACGGCGTAATGTACGGACGTGGCGCTGTTGACATGAAGGGCGGAATTGCCTGCTTTCTGGCTGCAGTTGAAAAGCTGCTGGAGAACGGAAGGCCTGAAGGCTCCATTTCCTTTCTCATCACGGGTGATGAAGAAGGTCCTTCCATCAACGGCACAGACAAGCTGCTCAAATGGGCAGCAGAAAAAGGCGAAACATGGGATGCCTGTATTGTTGGTGAGCCATCCAATCCGGCAGCGATTGGTGACGCCATCAAGAATGGCAGGCGTGGTTCGCTGTCAGGCATTCTGACTGTCAGTGGTGTGCAGGGCCATTCCGCCTATCCACACCTGGCGGATAATCCGGTACGCGGGCTGACGGATCTTTTGAATGCGCTATTGGCAACGCCCTTCGACAAGGGCACTGAATATTTCCAACCCACAAACATCGAAATAACGTCCGTCGATGTGGGCAATCCTGCAAACAACGTCATCCCGGCAAAGGCGACAGCTGCTTTCAACATCCGGTTCAACGATACCTGGACCGGCGAGACCGCGCAGCAGGAAATCCTCAGACGGTTCGAAGAAGGCTCAAAGGCAAATGTCATCCGGCAGGGCAAAAATGCACCGGTTGAATATTCAGTCGAATGGATCGGCCGGATTTCCCACGTTTTTATGACAGATGAGGAAAAACTCGTAGGGACGCTATCCAGGTCAGTCGAAGCAGTAACTGGCAAGAGCCCCGAGCTTTCCACCGGTGGTGGAACGTCAGATGCACGTTTCGTCAAGGATTACTGTCCGGTGGTTGAGTTTGGCCTCGTAGGTCAGACCATGCACAAGGTCGACGAATGCACCCCACTTGCCGACCTTGATACACTGACGGAAGTTTACCTCGATTTCCTGAAGAACTACTTCGGCAATTTGACCGGCTGATTGTTGATCCGCACTTCCCGCTGGCGGACATCTTCCAGTTTTTCAATGCCTAGCTGGTGCATGTTGTTGATCAGATCTGCCAACAGCAGATCGTAAACATGGTCGCCACCTTTTTCAGCCAGTGCGCCAACACCATAAATGAAGGGCCGGCCAAGGAAGACAAAATCTGCTCCCAGTGCAATCGCACGCAGGATGTCATTTGCCGAACGGCAGCCGCTGTCAAAAATGATCCTGGTCTTCTTGCCGACAGCAGCAGTGATCTCGGAAAGGACATCGATTGCAGCCGGTGCCGCCTCAAACTGGCGTCCACCATGATTTGAAACCCAAACGCCATCGCAGCCGCATTTGACGGCTTCCTTGGCATCAGCAGCAGTCAACACACCTTTGAGGACAAGCGGTCCGTCCCAGAGTTCCCGCACCTGTTTGAGATATTCCCAATCAAGACAGCCCCCGAGTTCCTGGCCCACAAAATCCACAATGTTGTTGAATGTAACACTGCTGTCACTTCCAACATATTTCTCCATGACAGCGAATGTCGGTTTGCCGCGCTGAAGCGTTTTCAATGCCCATTTGGGCCTCATCATGATCCGGTAAAGAATGGTCGGGGTCAGTTTTGGCGGAATTGAAATTCCCGCACGGCGCTGACGCTCGCGCATCGAGGGTGCCGGAACATCGCAGGTAACGACCAGAGTATGATAACCGCTGTCTTTTGCCCGTTTGATCAGGTCAGCACGGATTTCCGGATCACGGGGCGGGTAAAGTTGAAACCATCCATTGTCACCGGTGATCGGTCCACAGTTTTCAAGCGTGTCGGCAGCCATGGTGCTGAGACAGTGGACGATGTTCTTGTCACGTGCTGTCCTGGCAAGTATCTGCTCTGCCCCCGGCCACATTAGGCTGGTATAACCGATGGGTGGAATGCCGATGGGGGCGCTAAAGGTTTTACCAAACAGTTCTGTTGTCGTATCGGGGCTGATCTGCCCTTTCATGAAGTGCGGCATGATTGTAATGGCATTGAGCGCATCTTCATTTCTGTGCATGGCCGCTTCTTCGCCGGTTCCGCTATCAAGATATTCCCAAGCAAAGAAAGGCATTTGTTTGCTGGCTTTTTTGCGCAGATCGGATACGGCCGGATACCGGTCATCCGGCAAAGGTGCTTTACGCATCTGGTACTCCCAAGTCTTTGTTTGGTGGCCCGGGTTTTGTTTTCCCGGTGGGCCGCCAATTTCATCCGTTTGCTACGACAGTGCCATTGGAGTTGCAAGGGCATAGATTTCTGGTCTCTACAGACTGAACCGGGCCGTGATCTTCGAACCTGTGTCCTGAAAACGTTGGGTGTTGCCAAACGACTTGTTTTGATAGACGTTGCAGAAATACTTTTTGGGAGATTTTCATGGAGCCGAAGCCGAATTTTCCGGATGCCGACGCAATCAAGGAAACCGATCTGAAACACCATTGGCATCCTTTCATGGATACCGCCGAACTGGGGATGGACAGCCTGCGCCTGATCACACAGGCCAAGGGCTCGCACATCTGGGATTCCAACGGAATGAAAATCCTTGATGGCATGGCGGGCCTATGGTGCGTGAATGTCGGCTACGGGCGGGACGAGATTTCCGATGCTGCCGCAGCGCAGATGAAAGAACTTCCGTATTACAACACTTTTTTCAAATCGACCCATGCCCCCGTGGCTGCACTGGCCGAGAAGATCGCATCGCTTACTCCCGGTGACTTGAACCGTATCTTCTTCAATACTTCGGGTTCTGATTCCAATGACACTGTCCTGCGGATTGCACGTACATACTGGGCAGCCAAGGGAAAGCCTGAAAAGACCATCGTCATCACGCGCAAGAACGCCTATCACGGATCAACCATGGCAGGTGTAAGCCTTGGCGGCATGGGAGCGATGCACGGTCAGGGTGGGCCGCTTATTCCGGATATTGCACATATTGATCAACCCTACTGGTTTGATGAAGGCGGGGACATGAGCCCGGAAGAGTTCGGACTTCAGCGCGCCCGTGCTTTGGAGGAAGAAATCGACAGGCTGGGTGAAGACCGCGTCGCTGCATTCATGGCTGAACCGATCCAGGGTGCGGGTGGTGTGATCATCCCGCCTGACACTTACTGGCCGGAGGTGATGCGCATCTGCAAGGAACGTGATATCCTGTTTGTTGCCGACGAGGTAATCTGCGGCTTTGGACGTCTGGGCGAATGGTTCGGCTCGCAGCATTACGGCCTTGAGCCTGACATGATATCCATGGCCAAGGGTCTGTCTTCTGCTTACCTGCCCATTGGTGCGGTTGCGTTTTCGGAAAGCCGTGCCCAGGAAATGTTTGCAACAGCCGGCGAGTTTGTGCACGGCTACACGTATTCCGGCCACCCTGCATGCTGTGCAGCGGCTCTCAAGAATATCGAGATCATTGAACGGGAAGGATTGGTTGAGCGAACACGCGACCATACGGCTCCTCTGCTGGCAGAGAAAATGGCAACCCTGGCAGATCATCCGATTGTCGGTGAAATAGCCACCCGTGGTCTGTTGGGGAAAATAGAACTCACTCCCGAAAAGCCTTCAAGACGGCGTTTCGACAACTATGGCGAAGTCGGCAGCCTGTGTCGCGACATCTCGTTTAAAAACGGTCTAGTCATGCGCGCTGTCAGGGACACGATGGTGATTTCCCCACCTCTGGTTATCACCGATGCAGAGATTGACGAAATGGTTGAAAAGATGCGCAAAACGCTCGACGAAACCTGGGAAAAAGTTTCCTGATCCTCCGAGTGTAACATGCATCCTGATATCAAAGCTTATCTTGCAAACAATCCCGCGCCGCAGTCTGTTGACGTGCTGATCGCGGATTCCAACGGCATTCTGCGGGGCAAACAGTTTCCGGGGCACGGGCTGCAGAAACTTTACGACAAGGGTGCAAACCTGCCCGTCTCACTTCTCTTTTGCGATGTGCGGGGTGAAACACCTGCTGCCTTGCTTCAGCCGCCACTAATGGGTGATCCGGATATCACATACCGCGCCATTGAAGGATCGTTGAGGCCTGTACCATGGGCAAAAGTGCCGACTGCCCAGATTTTTCTCCGTGCAACGGATGCTGAAGGCAAGGACAGCCTGCTCGACCCGATAACGGTTCTGGAAAATGTGGTTGCAAAGCTGAATGCGGACGGCATGTTCCCGGTGATAGCACTTGAAGGTGAGTTTTACCTTCTGGACCCCGCAAAGAACCCGCCTGAACCGCTGAAGCCGGAAAACGGCTGGCCGCAATTTGAAGGCCCGCAAGTATATGCACTTGAACCCTTGCGCGATGTGCAGGGGTTTCTCAATCAGGTTAAGGATGTAACGGCGCGCCAGTCCATACCGATGACTTCAGTCGTCTGTGAATACGGTGACAGCCAGTTCGAGATGAACCTCGACCACAGTTCAGATATCGCGGCCCATTGCCGTGATTTCATCATGCTCAAACATGCAGTTCGCAACATTGCGGTTGCAAACGGCCAGCTTGCCAGTTTCATGGCCATGCCGCTTGCAACCAGTGGAGGCAGCGGGTGTCATATCCATGTAAGTGTTCTGGACAAGGACGGAAACAATATCTTCGGTAAAGACGAGAAAAACCTTATCCATGCCATCGGCGGCCTGATGCATACGATGGCAGAGTCCATGGCAGCGTGTGCTCCCAATGCAAATTCGTACCGCCGTTATCAGAAGGCGGGCTGGTCACCGAATGCTGCCAATTGGGGTCGGAACCACCGTCTTGTTTCGCTCCGCATTCCCATTTCCGGCCAGAAAGACAAACGTGTTGAGCACCGCATTGCTGGTGCAGATGTAAATCCGTATCTTCTCACTGCAGCCGTTCTGGCAGGGATTCACCATGGTGTTACGAACCGGGTTGACCCCGGTCCGGAATCCATGGAAGGAGAAGTTCCGGAGCCGGGCGTTCAACTGCCGACCCGCTGGCGCGAAGCCATCAAGGCCCTTGATGACTCGGGGTTTTTCCGCGGCTGGTTCGGCGATGAATTCGTTGATATGTTTTTGCGGGCAAAATATGCGGAGGAAGAAAACTTCCACATAGAAGTGCCTGATCGGGATCTGGGGTGGTGTTTGCGTACAGTTTGACCACCTGTTATTCGAAACCAGTTGGTGATTGATGACTAAGTTAAAGCCAGAGATAGCCTTGGATATCTCGCCGGAGTTGGAAAATGACTCCATCGGTGAACTTTATGAATGGATACGTGCAAACCGTGTCGACGAAGTGGAATGCGTAACTCCGGACATGGCAGGGGTTGCGCGCGGCAAGGTGATGCCCGCTTCCAAATACATCAAGGAATCCGAGATGCGGTTGCCGATCTCGCTGTTCATGGCGACGATCACGGGCGAATATCCGGATGTTGAAGCGGAAGGCTATGACATTGACGCGGACATTTATCTTGCTCCGGACATTTCCACAGCGCGGGCCATTCCCTGGGCAAACGATCCGTCTATACAGATTATCCAT
>JBCCYR010000200.1:0-5507 GCA_039189355.1 Pseudomonadota bacterium | reverse complement strand
TTGACTGTCGCAAAATGCCAGCGAAAATGCCCGGCAAATCTCCCAGGGCATCTTTTCGCGCGTAAAGTGAAATACATCTGCTGAAAGCCGGGATTGGCAGCGGGCAGGCCTGTAGGGCAGGAGGCTCGGCAATGATCCGATTGGTGAACGAGATCGTGGAAAAAGCCGAGACGGTTGTAATTGTCCAGCCGCCCATGGCCTCGACCATCGAAAAGATTGCCTGATTGCTTGAAAACTCATGTTCGCGGGCAGGCACCGCTTTGCTGCGGCGAAGCTGGGCTTCGATCTGGCGGCTGATCAACTGGTTGCGGGAATACCGGATAAATGGAAATTTCATCAGGTCCTCGATCGTTTCCGCGGTTCTGATCTTTGTGGATTTCACCAGTATGAACGGATCATTCAGGATCGGATGATCTTCAACCCAGTCGGTGGATTCTGTTGCATCAACAGCCACGATCATGTCCGCCGCCCGATTGCCCAGCGCTGCGTGACTTTCATGACTGGGGCCGCTTTTAATGTGGAAGCGGACATTGGGAAACTGGCTTCTGATTGCAGTCAGCCAAGCCGGAATCACCAGAGCATCGAAATCCTCGATCATTGCAAGCTTCAAGAGCATGCGTGGTGACAAGCTGGATTTTGAAAGAACGGCACTTGCAGAAGTCACCTCATCCATGATGCGCAACGCCCGCGGGTGGAACAGTTCCCCAGCAGTCGTGAGTGCAAAGCGTTGTGAAGAGCGTTCGATCAGCTTGGCTCCAAGCGCTGCTTCCAGATTGGACAGCTGCAGCGAAATTGCCGATGCACTTGCGCCAAGGCGCTTTGCCGCTGAAGTGACCGCTCCTTCCTCCACAACAGCAATGAAGACTTCAATCGCGCGGAAGGAGAATTTTGAATTGCCGTCCTGAAACACTAAAATACTCAACAAGAAATTCGAAAAAGCTGAAGCGAAAATATCCGCTTGTACTCCCTTCTGGCAAGAGTAATCTTTTTCCTGTCTAGGAGGGGTAATGGCAAAGCGCAGATCAAGAACCAGTGGCCGCGAAGGGCGTATCGCGATGCGGCAGGCCGAGGTTAAGCAGTTCCAGCCCGCAGCACCCGGCCAGATTGGCGGGCAATACAAGCCCCTGAGTGAAAAAGAGCTCACCGACATTCTCCATACTGCTTACCGGATTCTTGAAGAGATCGGATTTACCGAAGTTCCGGATGTGGTGATGGAGGCAGCCCTTGAGCAGGGTTGCCATATCAATAAGCTTGGCCGTCTCTCCTTTCCGCGTCCGTTTGTGGAGGATATCGTCGCCGGTGCCTGTAGAGCTTTCGCCTTTCATGGCCGCGACAAGGATCTCACGATCGAAGTGGGTGGGGACAAGGTTTATTTTGGTACAGGCGGCGCTGCCGTGCAGACCCTTGATATGGAGGAGGGCACCTACCGTTCCTCCACGCTCAAGGACCTTTATGATTTTACCCGGCTTGCGGACCGGCTGGAAAACGTCAGCTGGTTCACCCGTTGCTGTGTCGCGACCGACATGGCGGACAATTTTGACCTCGATATGAATACGGCCTTTGCCCTGATGAAGGGAACGCAAAAACCTGTTGGCATGAGTTTCACCATCGGGGAATATGTCCATCCCATAATCGAGATGTTTGACATGGTCGCAGGCGGTGAGGGCAGATTTGCTGAAGCACCCTTCTGCAAGGCGCATATTTCGCCTGTCATTTCTCCGCTGCGATATGGCGAAGATGCGGTTTCGGTCATGCTGGCTTCGCTGGAACACAACATGCCGATTAATTCGATCATTGCGGCGCAATCGGGTGCGACGGCCCCGGCCCCGCTGGCCGGGATGCTGGCCCAGACAACCGCTGAAACGTTGGCCGGGCTTGTGCTCATCAACCTCTTCAAGCGCGGGTATCCGGTCATTTTCTCCAACTGGCCGTTTGTCATTGACCTCCGGACCGGGGCCTTTGTCGGGTCCGGCGGTGAAATCTCGATCATGAACGCTGCGGCAGCACAGATCGGCAATCACCTTGGTCTTCCGACGGGAGTTGCCTCTTCCATGGCAGATGCCAAGGCGGTTGATGCCCAGATGGGTGCAGAGAAATCCCTGTCAGCCCTTGCCTGCGGATTGGCGGGATCAAACATGGTCTATGAATCCTCCGGCATGATGGCTTCGCTGCTTGGCGTATCTTTCGAGGCTTTTGTTCTCGACAATGAGATGATTGCCAATATTCACCGCACCATTCGAGGTGTGGAGGTGAACGAGGAGACACTCGGCTTTGAAGCAATTCGCGAGGCAGTAACCGGCGAGGGACATTTTCTCGGTGGCAATCATACCATGAGCGCGATGGAACGGGACTATTACTACCCTGCTCTTGCAAACCGTGACACGCCTGCCGTCTGGAATGAAAGCGGCACGCCTGACGCCTGGACCACCGCGCGCGAAAAGGTGCTCGAAATTCTTGATACACATAATCCGACATATGTGAGTCATGATGTGGAGGCGAGGATACGGGAAAAGTGGAAGATATTTTTGTGAGTATTTGAGGGGTGTTTTGTTCGTTTAATTGGTTTTTAATGCAAAGCAATACCCTCGTTTTCTTCTTGCATCCCTTGACATTTCTTCTGTTTTCCAGCATATCCGCACGAGATTGAGCGGGAATATCCCGCTTTAATTTTTCGTATCCCACAGGAACGACTGAAAAAGATGGCCCGGCGGCGGGTTTTCCCATGCCGAGAGCCTTGATGAACACCGAGAGGAAAAAAGATGTTCGCAGTCATTAAAACCGGTGGCAAGCAGTATCGCGTTGTGCCGGATGATGTATTGAAAATTGAAAAACTCGCTGGCGAAGCCGGTGATTTTGTTGAGCTTTCCGACGTATTGATGGTCGGTGAAGGTGGTAATATCACTGCTGGCGCACCGCTGGTTGATGGTGCATGCGTTTCTGCTGAAATCGTTGAGCAGGGCCGTACCCGCAAGATCATTGCGTTCAAGAAGCGTCGCCGCCAGAATTCACGCCGTACGATCGGCCATCGTCAGCATCTGACGACCGTCCGTATTGCGGAAATTCTCACTGATGGCAAAAAGCCTTCCAAGAAAAAGGCCGCGCCGAAAAAAGAGGACGTGAAGGCAGAGGCTCCTAAAGCGGAAGCAAAGTCTGCTCCTGCGAAGGAAGCCAAAAAAGAGGCTCCGAAGAAGGAAGAAGCGCCCAAGGCCAAAGTCAAGAAGGAAGCACCAAAGAAAGAGGAAAAGGCTGAAACCGCTGCTCCGCTCTTTACCGCTCCCAAAGGTGAGGCTGACAAACTGACTGACATCAAGGGCATTGGTCCGGTTGCGGAGAAGCAGTTGAACGAGCAGGGTATTACGACTTTTGCCCAAATTGCGGCGCTGACCGAAGAAGAGATTGTCAAAATAGACGAATATATGCCATTCAGTGCAGACCAGATCAAAGACTGGCAGGCACAGGCAAAAGAGAAAACTGCATAAGTAGACGTTGAGGAAATAGAGACATGGCTCACAAAAAAGCAGGCGGCTCATCCAGAAACGGTCGCGATTCAGAATCAAAACGTCTCGGCGTGAAAAAGTTCGGCAACGAAATTGTGGTGCCGGGCAACATTATTGCACGCCAGCGCGGTACAAAATGGCATCCCGGTGTCAATGTCGGCATGGGCAAGGATCACACGCTTTTCGCACTCACAGGCGGAAAGGTGGCCTTCCAGAAAAAAGCCAATGGCCGAACCTACGTAAACGTGATTCCGGCAGAAGCTGCCGAATAACCAGTCACAAAAAAGGCTGGTAATCATCTGCCCAGCCAACCATATCAGAGATTGAGCGAGGGGAGATGGAAAACCAGCTCCCCTTTTTTGTCATCATGAAATTTGATGACGGTATATGGAGAACGTCATGACAGAAGACCAGAAACACGAGGCCCAAAGCCTGGTCTTTGCTTGCGAAATACTTACAACACCGGATCTTGTCCTGCGTGCACCAACCAAAGACGATGTGGCGGACATTGCAGCGTTGGCGAACAACCGCAAGGTCTCGTCCATGCTCGAATCCATGCCTTATCCCTATTATGACAAGGATGCGGAAGAGTTTATCGATCAGGTTTCAAAGCCTGACGCGGGTGAATGTGTCTTTGCGATTACCCATCTGGAAACCGGCAAGCTGATGGGCATGTGCGGTATCCATCTGGTCCAGCGCCGGTTTGAACTGCCGCATATGGGTTACTGGCTTGGTGAAGAATACTGGGGCAAGGGCTATGCAACACAGGCTGCCCGAGCACTTGTAGACCTGTTCTTCAAAGTGGGTTCAGAGGACCAGCTTTTGATGTCTGTTCTGTCAACCAACACTGCTTCGCGCCGTGTCATCGAAAAATGCGGTGGCCGTTTCTGGAAGCGTGACACCAACTATTCGCGGTTCTTTGAAAAGGAAATGGAAGTCGATCATTTCCGCATTACGCGCGAAAACTGGATGGGCGCAGTCGCTGCCTAAGGAATGCCGGGTCGGGGGATGAAACAAGATGAAATTTCTCGACCAGGCAAGGGTATATGTCCGATCCGGTGATGGTGGAGCAGGCTCTGTTTCTTTCCGCCGCGAAAAGTATATCGCAATGGGTGGCCCGGACGGCGGCAATGGCGGCAAGGGTGGTGACGTCTGGATTGAGGCTGTCGACGGTCTCAACACGCTGATCGACTACCGTTTCAAGCAGCACTTTAAGGCAAAGACCGGCATGCACGGCATGGGCCGCAACCGTAACGGTGCAATGGGCGAAGACATCGTGCTGAAAGTTCCGGTCGGAACGCAGGTGTTTGAGGAAGACAACGAAACGCTTATCACGGATCTTGATACGCTTGGAGACCGCTACCTGATCGCGAAAGGCGGCAATGGCGGCTTTGGCAACGCACATTTCAAGTCATCGACCAATCAGGCGCCACGGCATGCCAATCCGGGCCTTGAGGGTCAGGAAAAATCAATCTGGCTGCGGTTGAAACTGATCGCAGATGCTGGGCTGGTGGGTCTTCCGAACGCAGGAAAGTCCACCTTCCTTGCAAGTGTCACTGCTGCGAAACCGAAGATTGCCGATTATCCCTTTACCACGCTCCATCCCAATTTGGGTGTTGCCAATATTGACGGCCGGGAATTCGTGATTGCCGATATTCCTGGCCTGATTGAGGGCGCGCATGAAGGTGTTGGCATCGGCGACCGTTTCCTGGGCCATGTTGAACGAACCCGTGTTCTCCTGCATCTGGTTTCTGCGAATGAGGAAAATGTCGGTGAAGCTTACCGGATCATTCGCGGCGAGCTGGAAGCCTATGGCGCCGGACTGGATGAGAAACAGGAAATCGTTGCACTATCGCAAGTTGATACGCTGTTGCCTGAAGACAGGGCACAAAAGCTGGATGAACTTAAAAAAGCTTGTGGTGGTGAAGTACTTGAAGTTTCTTCCGTCAGCCGTGAAGGCATTGAAGACACGCTACGCAAAATGATTTCTGCTATCGAGGAGGACAGGCG
>JBCCYR010000199.1:0-5514 GCA_039189355.1 Pseudomonadota bacterium | reverse complement strand
GCGGTTAGCTCAGCTGGGAGAGCAACTGGTTTACACCCAGTAGGTCGGCGGTTCGATCCCGTCACCGCCCACCATTTCAACCTGAATATTGAAGATTAGTTGCCGCTGCGGACCTTAAGCCCGCAGCACGAGCAATGCATCAGAAGCTCAAACTCACATCCCGGTGGCCGGAGTTACAGCTTGCAATGTAAAGACCGAGGTCACGTGGTATTCTGGCTTGTTGACGCATACCAATCGTTCCCTTGATTGCTTCGTTATAGCCTTCGATTTGTTGTAACAGGTTCTGGCTCGCAGCTTCAGAACGCCATTCAACTTCTTCATCAAATGCTGCAATGCCCTTTTGAGCCTCTTCGATTGCCTTTTCCTTGTCCGGCGTTTTGGCTCTCAGGGCACGTCGTGCCTTTGCAAGGGCACTCTTGACATCCCCGGGTCCTTCAACGCTCCCGAACTGTCTCTCCATCGCCTGGATGACTTCAACCATTGCTGCAGGTTCTTCAGCTTCGATACGGGCGATCACTCCCTTCAGGGATTCGCCAAGCTCAACAAAAGCACCGGTATCCCGTAAGGTTGCAGAGAGCTCCATGACAGGCCCGTAGGCATTATCGACGGCGCGTCGATACTGTGATCGCAGCTTGGTTTCTTCTTTCAGAAGACCTGTGAAGTTTTCGTTGGCTTCATCCCATTCAGCCGGTATCTGCGCTGCAATGGCAGCTTTTTCAGCTTCAAGCGTTTCAATTCTGCCGTTTATTACTTCGCGTTGGGCATCCGCATCATCGCGTCCGCGCAAGCGGCTAATATCGTCATTCAATTCCTTGATCCGGGCATCAATCACACGCATATCACGTTGCAGCACCCTCGCCTGCGTATGCAGTGGCCGGTAAGCCGGTGTAGCTGCAATCACTGCGTTCTCTGCTTCAAATGCCTGGTTCAAAAGATCGATTGAACCTTCAGCTTCACCAATACCTTTTTCGAAATCCTTAGCCATCTTTGGCGGCAAGGCGCTCAGGTCAATCTCTTTTGCCTGCGCAATCGATGCCATAATGCGATCGCCATTGGCGGCAAACTGCTCACCGGCATATTTCTCTACACAATACTGCAATTGTGGATTGCGTGGTGGTGGTGCCGTTTCCGACAACAACAATGAGCGGTTTGGTAGGTAATTCACCAAAGACGGATAGAGTCCGACGATCACGAGCGCCAGCAATTGGAGGCCAATGAAGGATATCACGCCCTTGTACATCTGGATTGTTTTTACAGCAGCAGGTGCAACCCCCCTCAGATAGAACAGGGCAAAACCAAATGGCGGCGTCAGGAATGAGGTCTGGATGTTCAGACCAATCATGACCCCAAGCCATACAGCAGTAACGTTCGCTGATGGGTCAGCAAGCAGGATTGGTGCAACAATCGGCACGACCACAACCGCAATCTCGATACAGTCGAGGACGAACCCGAGAATGAAAATCACCGCCATTACGATGACAAACTTGGTCCAGAAACCACCCGGAAGGCCTTCGAGGAAATGCTTGACAAGTTCTTCACCACCAAACGCTCGGAAAGCAGCTGTCAACATCGCTGCACCAAGAAGAATAATAAAAACGAGAGAGGTGGTTTTGGCTGTTTCAACCATGACACCCCGCAAGGTGTCTTCGACCACGAATGCCCGCCAAGCGCTCCACGCCAACGACGTAATCAGTCCGGCAACACCTGTTAGGGCGAGGAAAATACCAAGCTGATCTTCAGCCGTGTCTACGCTCTTGATGTTGGTGTCGAAATTTGAAACGACAAGACCAATCAGGATCAATGATGCAATTGACAGCAACGCAGGCCAATAGGCGCGCGATTGCCCTTCCTTCAACCTGTAACCAGCCATTACCAAGGCACCGCTGGCGCCAATTGCTCCAGCCTGGTTCACAGTCGCAATGCCTGAAATGATTGAACCCAGCACCAGGAAGATCAATGCTAGGGGCGGAATAAGAATAAGGAACACTTTCTTCCAGAATGCGGCATCAAACTTGCCTTCATGGCGTACAGCCGGCGCAGACTTCGGATTGAAGAAAGCGAAAACCAGAATGTAGATCATGTAAAGCGCAACAAGCACCAGACCCGGAACGAAGGCACCAAGGAACATCTCACCTGCACTGGTTGAGCCAACATCGAACATCGAAGGCATCGAAAGCTCGCCGGTATTGTCCTTGAACAATGCTTTTCGCGCTGTACCTGCCTGGTCAGCGGCACTTGCCAACTGGTCCGCAAGAATGATCAGTACGATAGAAGGCGGAATAATCTGTCCGAGTGTACCGGATGCTGCAATCGTCCCAGTCGCCAAGGATGGCGAATAGTTGTTGCGCAGCATGGCCGGGAGCGAAATTAGTCCCATTGCAACAACGGTGGCGCCTACAATGCCTGTGGTGGCTGCAAGCAAGGCACCCACAAACACAACCGAAATGCCAAGACCACCCGGAACCGGGCCAAACAGTTGCGCCATGGTAATCAGAAGGTCTTCAGCGATTTTTGAACGCTGCAACATGATACCCATGAAAATGAACAGTGGAATCGCAATCAGCGTGTCTCGTTCGGGTTCCCAATATACGCCACGAAGGTTGGTCACTCCTGCACTAAGCCATTGCCCCGGGCCACCTTGGGCGAAATAGGCATCCATGTCGCCAGCAAAGAGATATCCGCAGATTGCAGCAAGCACGATTGCGATGATTGATGAACCTGGCAAAGCAAATGCCACGGGGTAACCGGAGCCAAGCGCATAGGCCATCAGCACAACGAGGATGAGGAGAAAGAGGAGTTCCATTTTAGTGCGTCCCAGGCGCAGCTGGCACGTATTTACCCGGTTCTTCCCGGTAATCGGCAACTGCAGCCAAAAAATAACTCACAAACTGGATCAACATTGAAATGGCAAAAACACCAAGGAAACCAGCCATCATGTATTTCACATACATTCCAAACCCGGATTGGGTGACCTCAAAATTGAGAACCGGGCTGTTGATAACAGAAGACTTGCTTCCCATTCCAACAATCAGAATGACCCAGCAAAGACTCATCCCCAGAAGGATTGAGCCAACTGCATTTATCAGTCCTTTGGTTTTGCTGGTAAATCCGGCATAGAACACGTCTACGCGCACATGTCCTTCTTCAAGCAATGTATAGGCACTAGCGAAAAGAAAAAGCGCACCATACCAGAATCGAACGAGATCTGCCATGAATGCCTGCTCGTAAGAAAATATGAAGCGGCAGATAACAATCAGAAGTTCAGCAGCAACGATTAGGAGCGCAAGCCAGGTAAAACCAAGCGTTCGTGTGATCAAACCCAGGACCACTCCGACTGCCATCAATGGCACGTGGAAGTAAAGCCCACGGTACTGTGACTTGCCCAGTTCGCGGGTTAGCTCTTCCCCAACTACTGCAGGCAGCAGGCCTTCAACCCTCAGAAACGAGACGATCATGTCTCCAAGACCTACGATTAGGACGATCCAGAAAGTGCACCGGATAAAAGTTTCATTTATGCTGGAAATTACAGCACTGTCTTCACGTAGCGTGTTATTTGCACGGCGGCCGAGTAACAAGAAAGCACCAATCAGCAGCACTGGATATAGTAATAACTGCAGCCAAGCTAATACGTTGCTGTTTTCACGCAGTGCAGCATTGGAGCCTGGGAATCCAAAACCAAATGTCAAAAAATTGTTCAGCACAAATGCCAGCATTGTTGCCAACATCAACCAGCCAAACAACCTTACAAGATAAGCTCCGCCCGAGCCTGTTTGCGCTCCAGCCATCCCCGTTTTACTCCTCCAAGCAGCACACGTAACTGGTGCCGCATATCATACCGGTTTTCACCGGACGGTATTATTTACATTACCTGAAAGAACGGGGCATTTCTGCCCCGCTCATGAAAAGTTGTTTGTAACTATCCTGTTAGAGATCAATCACACGGTTGCGTTTTGCAACGTATGCTACATCCGAAAGCGCGTTCCATTTGCCGATCTCAGCACGTTTCTCAAGAACACTGTCATAAATCTTCTTGGACAGTGCGCTGTGGTCACGGGCTTCTTCAATGACTTCGTTCGACGCTTCACCGAAGCTGTCATACACGTCGTCGTTGAATTCGCGCAGCTCAACACCATGATCATTGATCAAACGGTTCAGGTATTCACCGTTGAACGCGTTGGTTTCGGCCATTGTGCGTGCATTTTCTTCATTACATGCAGCCTGGATGATTGCCTGGTCTGTCTTGGAGAGTGATCCCCAGAACTCACCGTTCATGCCGAATGCAATCTGGGCGCCCGGCTCATGCATGCCTGGGAAGTAATAGTACTTGGCTGCTTCGTAAAACTTCATGAAGAAATCATTGTACGGGCCAACCCACTCTGTAGCATCGATTGCACCGGAAACGAGGTTCTCATAAATCTGGCCACCAGGAAGTGAAACCGGAGAAGCGCCGAGTTTGGACATAACGTCACCACCCAGACCAGGAATACGCATTTTCAGTCCTTTAAGGTCATCAGCAGATTCGATTTCCTTGTTGAACCAGCCACCCATCTGAACGCCTGTGTTACCGCAAGCAAAGTTCTTAAGTCCGAATTCACCGGCGATTTCGTCCCAAAGTTCCTGACCTCCAGCATACTTAATCCAGGCATCTATTTCAGTGTATGTGAAACCGAAAGGAATGGCTGTGAATGGTGCCCAGCCAGGATGTTTGCCTTTCCAGTAGTAGTCGGCAGCGATATATGCTTGCGCGTTGCCTGACGCCACTTCATCGAATGAATCAAAAGCACCAACACGCTCACCAGCTGCAAAGTACTGAACATTCAGGCGACCTTCCGTCAGCTCACCAATGCGTGCTGCAAGGCGCTGAGCTGGCAGGCCAAGACCTGGAAAGTCACGTGGCCATGTTGAAACAATCACCATGTCTTTAGATGCTTGGGCAACAGCTGGTGCAGCTAGCGTTGCAGTAGCCGCACCGGTTACGGCAGCACCGGTAAGAAACTTACGTCTGTCCATATGGAATTCTCCTCCAATAATAATGTTACACGCACCAGACTCTTGATCCAATGCATGGGCTAAAGAAATCAGAACTGTAGAGAGTTCCTCCCTCTCGATGTTCTGGTAAGCAATAGACAGGACTTTATCAATACGTGCAAGTACCCAATCACTCAGTAGTTTTACTGGTTGCCGGTATGTATGTATAGAATGTCAGAAAAAGACATGACAGCTCGCCAAATCGACTGGCTTGCATAACAATTCGGATACTTTGGTATGACCTTCAGAACCAAACTTCTCACAATTACCATCTTGCCCGTGGTTTTCATTTCTCTGGCAACTCTGTGGCTGATTGATTCCCAGTCAACACGGCTTGCAAAAAAACAGGGTGAAGTTGTTGAAAGCATGATCCGTGAAGCCAAACGCATTGAGCTGCAGAACTACGTAAAACTTGCCAGAGCCGCCGTAGAACCATTTTACCAGTGGGACAACGTTTCAAGGTTACAGGCTCAAAAACAGGTCGCG
>JBCCYR010000198.1:0-5522 GCA_039189355.1 Pseudomonadota bacterium | reverse complement strand
GTCCTTTCCCACACCTTGCCTGGCTACTATGGCCTGAAAGCAGGATCATGGAAACATTGGGCCCGTGTCTGGGAAACCGACTATGACTACCTGTTGGACCGTTTTGCCAGCCAGGAACTCATGGAAGGCAAGGGGATTCCGGTTTCACGCTGGATTGACGGTGTGTTGGAAGACGAAGCCAACATGGACCAGCCTGCCAAGGTGCGCGGAATGGTGTTCTGGGGCCATGCTCCGAACTCACAAACCCGCATGAAGGAAATGAAGGATGCCATGGAGAAACTCGATCTTCTGGTCGTGATTGATCCGTATCCAACCGTTTCTGCAGTGCTGTCTGACCGTACCGATGGTGTGTATTTGCTTCCTGCATGTACACAGTTCGAAACTTACGGTTCAGTAACAGCCTCAAACCGGTCTATCCAGTGGCGTGACAAGGTGGTTGATCCACTGTTTGAATCGCTTCCGGATCACACCATTGCCTACAAGCTTGCTGCCAAGATGGGCTTTGCGGAAGAACTCTTCAAAAACGTGAAAGTCGAAAACGACGAACCGCTTGTTGAAGACCTTACCCGCGAGTTTAACCGCGGCATGTGGACGATCGGTTACACAGGTCAGTCCCCAGAGCGTTTGCGCGAACATATGAAATACCAGCATACGTTCGACAGGACGACACTGCAGGCGGTCGGTGGACCACTGGATGGTGAATATTATGGCATGCCTTGGCCTTGCTGGGGTACAGCCGAGATGAAGCATCCGGGTACGCCGATCTTGTATGATCCGTCCAAGCCTGTCGGTGAAGGCGGTCTTACATTCCGTGCACGCTTCGGTGTTGAGCGGGATGGTGACAACCTGCTTGCTGAAGGTTCATGGTCTCAAGGTTCTGAAATCGAGGATGGTTATCCGGAGTTCACCATGGCGATGCTTACTTCGCTTGGGTGGGATGGTGACTTGACTGATGATGAACGGGCGGCGATTGATGCCGTAGCCGGTGAGAAGACCAACTGGAAGACAGATCTTTCAGGTGGTATTCAGCGGGTTGCAATCAAGCATGGCTGCGCGCCATTTGGTAACGCAAAGGCCCGGACTGTGGTCTGGAACTTCCCGGATCCGGTGCCGCTCCATCGTGAGCCGCTTTACACGCCACGGCGTGATCTTCTCGACAAGTATGCCACTTATGAGGACCGGAAGTTCTATCGTTTGCCGACAGCTTATGCGTCGATCCAGAAGCAGGACTTCTCGAAGGATTATCCGATTATCCTCACATCCGGCCGGTTGGTCGAATATGAGGGTGGTGGTGATGAGACCCGGTCCAATCCATGGCTTGCCGAACTCCAGCAGGACATGTTCGTTGAAATCAACACGGCTGATGCCAATGATCTTGGCATTCGTGACGGCGAACAGTGCTGGGTTGAAGGTGCCGAAGGTGCCCGGGTGAAAGTCATGGCTATGGTGACCGAGCGGGTTGGCAAAGGCGTTGCTTTCATGCCGTTCCACTTTGGTGGACATTTTGAAGGCAAAGACCTGCGGAGCAAGTATCCGCCGGGTGCCGATCCTTACGTTCTGGGTGAATCAACCAATACCGCGCAGACCTACGGGTATGACTCGGTAACCCAGATGCAAGAAACCAAAGCAACGCTTTGTAAAATCGAGCGGGTATAGGAAGGAGATCAGCTATGGCTAGAATGAAGTTTCTTTGCGACGCCGAACGCTGCATTGAATGTAATGCCTGCGTGACAGCCTGTAAGAACGAGAATGAGGTGCCATGGGGCGTTAACCGCCGCCGGGTCGTGACCATCAATGATGGCAAGCCTGGCGAACGGTCAATCTCCGTTGCATGCATGCACTGTTCTGACGCACCGTGTAAGGCGGTGTGTCCGGTGGATTGCTTCTATGACACAGAAGACGGTGTTGTGCTGCATTCCAAGGACCTGTGCATCGGTTGCGGATATTGCTTCTATGCATGTCCGTTCGGTGCGCCGCAGTTCCCGCAGGCATCCAACTTCGGTTCCCGGGGCAAGATGGACAAATGTACCTTCTGTGCCGGTGGTCCTGAGGAGGACAAATCCCAGGCCGAATTCCAGAAGTATGGCCGCAACCGCTTGGCCGAGGGCAAACTGCCGCTTTGTGCGGAAATGTGTTCGACCAAAGCATTGCTCGCTGGTGACGGAGATGTTGTCTCCGCCGTTTACCGTGAGCGTGTGGTTGCCCGTGGGTTTGGTGCAGGTGCATGGGGTTGGGGGACAGCCTATGGACAGAAAACCGGCGGTTAATTGACGGGATTTCTGACAAACATGTTGACGTGAAACAAAAGGAAAGGCGGCTGAGAACTAGCCGCCTTTCTTGCTCTAAATCATAATTGTAGCAGCCGGCATCAAGCTGGCTTGACGGGAGGTCTGCCATGTTGATGGCCCGGTCAATTCTAACTTCTTTATTCGCGTTTGCGGTGCTTTTGGCATCTGGACTGTTTGAACCTGATAGCGCGGCTTTTGCACAGGCAACCGGCCCTGACAAGCCAACACAGGGCGCTGTCCCGGGGGGAACAACAGAGGGCTCCTCATCGGACTCTGAGTTGTGGCGTCTGATCAGGCAGGGAGGCGAGGGAACCGTTGCTGGCGCAACACCGGGATCGGGTCTCATGATCCAGTCGCAAGGTGAAGAGTGGCGTCAGATCAGGAACAATGAACTTCCCATGTATTCCGCGTGGGCAATCCTTGGAATGCTCATATTGCTGTCGCTGTTTTTCGCAGTTCGTGGGCGCATAAAAATTGAGCATGGCCGATCCGAACGAACCATTACACGCTTTAACCTGCTTGAACGTGCCTCGCACTGGTTGTTGGCGTCGAGTTTTATCATTCTGGCATTAACAGGGTTGAATCTGGTGTTTGGCAAGGATCTCCTGCTTCCCATATTGGGGCCTGATGTCTTCGCGGCCATCACAATCACGGGAAAGTACATCCATAACTATGTCGGCTTTGCGTTCATGTTGGCTTTGGCGATGATCCTGGCCCTTTGGGTCGCGCATAACATTCCCAGCCGGCATGATATCACCTGGTTCCTCAAAGGCGGCGGATTGCTTGGCATAGGCCATCCGCCTGCCAAGAAATTCAATGCCGGTCAAAAGATCATTTTCTGGGTGGTAATCTTGTGTGGAATTTCGATTTCGCTCTCAGGCTGGGCACTTCTCAATCCATTTACGACGACGATGTTTGCCAAGACATTCAGTGTAATGAACAGCGTTTTGGGAACTGAATTGCCAACGGTTCTGGCGCCTATACAGGAACAACAACTTCAAACCATCTGGCATTCAATCATGGCCGTGTTCATGGTGGTTGTCATCATTGCGCACATTTACATTGGCTCTGTCGGGATGGAAGGTGCGCTTGATGCAATGACGAGTGGTGAAGTGGATGAAAACTGGGCGAGGGAGCACCACTCCCTTTGGGTAGAAGAAGTCAGGTCGCAGGGAGATGCTGTCCCATCCGGCAAGACTCAAGCCGCCGAGTAAGAAACCGGGAAACTTGCCATGACCGTGACACTGAAAATGGCGGGCAGGTTTTTTTTCGGAACCGGACTGTTCTTGTTTGCTGTTTTTTCAGCCATTGCCCAGGAACTGCCCGGCCAGCTGAAGGGGCATGGCGGCCCGATCAAGGCAATAACGATTTCTCCCGACGGAGAACGGGTTCTCACAGCCTCGTTTGATTACTCTATCCTTTACTGGGACATTACTGCCCCCGAAGCTGAAATCATTCACCGCCTGGAAGGGCATGATGCGGCTGTAAATGACGTTGTATTTCTCAATGGAAAGAAACGTGCGGTGTCAGTCAGCGATGACGGTACGCTCGGCATTTGGGACCTAGAAACCGGTAAGCTGATCATTCGTATTGATGCACCGCATGACAAGGTGCTTGATGTAGCTGTTTCAAACAACGGGACACTTGCCGCAGTCGCCCGGTGGGATGAGACTGTTCGGATTTATGATCTCATATGGCAAAAGGAAATAGCGGTCCTTGAGGGGCATCGTGGTAATGTCAATGGCGTTGTTTTTTCCCATGATGACCGGTTTCTGTATTCAGCGGCTTATGACGGCCAGATTCTTGAGTGGGAAGTGGATACAGGCCGGTTTGTGCGACCTGTTCACCGTCATGGGTGGGGGATCAATTCGATCGCATTGCTGGATGAGAACCGCATCCTTTACGGAGCTCTTGACGGAACCGTTGCAGTTGTCAGCATATTGGAGGCGCAACGTATTCAGGACATTGCCAAGCGCGAACGGCCCATTCAAAGTGTCAAGGTTTCACCTGATGGTGCACTTGCTGCATTCGGTGATGGAGCAGGTCAAATCCATGTATTTGCTTCGACTACAGGCAAAAAAATTGAAGGGGATGAAGTGACCTTCGGTCCGGTCTGGGATTTTGATTTCGTTTCCGGGACAAACCAGATTTATCATGTAGGTCTGGATGATTTTGCTTCTCGTTGGCAGATATCGCCGCGCAAACTTAATCAAAACCGTGCAGAATTGCCGAGACGGTTCCAGGTTCGCAACAGTGATGATCCGGGTGAGCTGGAGTTTCAGCGCAAGTGTAGCGTCTGTCACACACTTATAGAGGATGGCGCAAACAGGGCAGGACCAACCCTGTTCAAGGTTTTTGGACGAAGGGCAGGAACCTTGCCTGGATACAAGTATTCAAAGGCCCTGATTGAATCTGATATAATCTGGAATGAAGAAACAATTGGCAGGCTGTTTGACGATGGTCCGGACAAGGTTGTGCCTGGTACCAAAATGCCGGTGCAAAGGTTAAAGCAGATTGAGCGCCGGGATGACTTGATTCAGTTTTTGAAAGAAGCCACGGCACCAAAGGAATAATTCAGGAGTAGCATTATGAAATCAGTGATGTATGGACTTTCCGCAATGGTGGTCATCAGCATAATTGCCTGGGCCGTTATGGAGGGAACCGCCACCTCATCCGGAGAGCGGTTCACCAGTCAGAACAATTCGGTTCGACTGGATCAGTAATTCGGTGCGTATCATATTACTGGTTGTTGTCTGGATTTTCGCAACAGCCAATTCCCACGCTTTCCAGATAGAAGAGCAGGGTTGTGATAACCGTGTTGATTGTGCTGCGCGATCAGTGGTTAGCCTGCTGCCGGACTGGCCTGCCGATTTTACACGAAATGAAGAGCCGGAAGGTTCCGGCATCATTTTGGGAGATGGCACAATAGTAGCCACTGCGGATCATGTTTTGGGCCCCGCCAAATCCGCACGCATACGGACAAGGGATGGAAAAGTCGTAAATGCTGAAATCGTGATGCGGAATTCGGCAACTGACATTGCCTTTCTGAAACTAAGTGAGCGACAACTCGCGTTCAAAGGGTTTTTCGATGTCTCGGTAGCGGACCAGGCTTGCGCAATAGGTAACAGTTTCGGGCTTGATATTTCCATCACCTGCGGCGTCATTTCTGCCAGGCATGTGACAGGTGTGGGTTTCAACCGGATTGAAGACTTTCTGCAAACCGATGCGTCGGTT
>JBCCYR010000197.1:0-5525 GCA_039189355.1 Pseudomonadota bacterium | reverse complement strand
GTCGGGTATCTGATGCGGACAACTGCGGTATATGGCTCAGGCAAGTTCGGGGCAGCAGACCGGAATGCATGGGCAGGCCGGTCAGAGTTTGCAGGATCATTCCAGCCGGAACTTTTGTCGGTATGGCTCATCCGCTGTTTTGCAATTGACTGGGTTGAACATCTTGCAAAAACAAAAGGTGGGGAGAAGGCGGTTAAGCTCTCCCCCGCCATCCGCCGCAAACTGGGTATTGGCAACTCAACCGGGCTTGGCATGGCACCATTCCTGATCAATCATCCGACACTGATCCATGCATGGATCAACGCCCGCGAAACGGCACTCGCCCGTGTTTGTGCGTTGCAGTCAGCAAGTCCTGAAGAGAAGCAACAGTTTCTGAAACTCGTTAAACGCGCGAAGGTGAATGCCGAGAGCTGGAAGTCAGATCATGAACATCAGAAGGCAAAGGTCAAATGTCTTCTGAAAGATTTCGACAGGCTGGACGCGGTTCTGAACACGAATGTTCTTGATCAGGAATTTCCCTGGCAACACTTGCTGGAATGGGCAGAAGCAAGTCTCGGATTTGAAGGACAGGAGCAACTTGTATCTCTGATGCTGGAACCCTATCCCGAGCTTGTTGATGATCTGGCTTCAACCATGCACGCGGATGAAACGGCAAACTTTCGCATCAGCGGCCGCATGACGGTTGCAGAGTTACTTGGACAGATTGAGACGCTTTACAGCTGGACAAATCATATTGATTTTGAAAGCCAGCCTGCAAATGCACGCGTATGGTATACTTCAGAAGAAAAGCTGGAGCCACGTCTCGGAGAGAGATTTGAAGAAGATCTCGAACCCTATGAGCAACCTCTCCAGCCGGGCCGGGATGTCATGAATCTGCGCCATGCAATCAAAGACCGGGATGGCGATGAGACCATCGCCGCTTTCCTGATGCAGCACCCCGAACACCGTCATATTGTGCGCCGTATTCAACGGCTTGCATCATGCTCTTACGGTGAAATTCATGACAACACGATTGATGCAAAAATGCTGCCCATTGATCTTTTGCGCTGTAAACTGTCCTTTTTCGGCGCAACCAAATTCGATCCCCGCTCAGATCGCTGGGTCCGCATCACAATGTATCAGGGCGCACCCTATCCGGACGAACTGGCTGACATGGACCCGGATGACTGCGCCTATCCTCAACTGGTTGAGGCATGAGCTGGTCTTTTGGTGAAATCCGGGCACTTGCGATAAAAGCTGCACGTGGAGCAGGCATGCCCTGGGGGCTGGCCGAGGAAGCCGGATTTGCCGCAATCTGGCTGGAAGAACGTGGCATACCGGGCGTTGAAGCACTGGCGGTGTATCTTGAAGAAATCAGCGACTATTCCACCGGTTCCTGTCCAATCGCCTCAGGCGCGGCCATTTCAGATTCCGGTGAATGGCAAAACGCGTTTCCGAAGCAGCTTTTTCAACCGCTTCTTGTCGTTCCCTTTTTGGCAAACGTTCTCGCTTCGAACAGTGTAGCTCTCAAGTGGAACGGACACTCACTCATTGTAAATGCTGCAGGGATTTCCGGTGATTTTGCAAAAGACGCGATCAGCAAGGGCCTTCAGGATTGTACATTGCAGGAAGGGATGATTTCGTCGCTGTCGATTTACCGGCTACCGCGCATACAACCGGACCGGGCGCCATTTGTCATGATACTAGAAAAGCTAGCGCACAAAACCTATGCACCCTCGACAGAGGAATCCCGTGCCAAAGGAGCAGGTGCCGGTTTGAATGACAACGACTAAAGGTAGTGTCCAATCAGGTATGAAAAGACCTGCCCGCAAAGGCAGTCCTGTGATCAGGATTATTGTGACTGGCTGAATCTCCAAGTCAAATTGGCTTTCACCGTTGGCCACTCACTTGCAATAATTGAATAGACTGCTGTGTCGCGTATTGTTCCGTTTGGCATAATCATGTTGGATCTCAATATACCATCCAGTTTTGCCCCAAGGCGCTCAATTGCTTTGCGACTTTGTATGTTCAGATAGTGGGTTCTGAACTCGACGCATATGCAATCAAGTTCTTCAAAAGCATGGCTCAAGAGAAGAAGTTTACTCTCGGTGTTGATCGGGGTTTTTTGAGCCGACTTCCGGTACCAGGTACTGCCGATCTCAAGCTTTCTGTAATTGGCATCAATATTCATGTAGGTGGTCATGCCAATTGCCTTGCCTGACGCTTTTTCAATGACAGAAAAAGGAAGCATTGAAGACAAGTTCAGCCTTCGTTCGATATCGTCAGCCATTGCCTCAGGCGATGGTACAGTCGTGTACCACAATTCGTGGAGATTCCCGTCATTCACCGCTTCCACCAAATCATCATTGTGACGCATTGAAAGAGGTTCCACCAAAACATAGCGTCCTTCAAGAGTTACATTTTCAAACCATTTTGCCATGAAGTTACCAGTTTGCGCCTGATTGCAGAGTTGTCCAATTTCGAGAATCTCTAGTGTGCTTTGGGCTTATTGCCAACCCTTATTGTTTCTCAAAAGAGTGCAGTTATATTGGCTGATAATTCTTGCGGGTTTCATTCCACACAACCCGGCAAACAACCCTATCAGTGAGAAAGCTCTTTCAGTCCGGCATCGAGACCCGTGAGGGTCATCGGGAACATGCGACCGCCGAAAAGCTGATTGATCATCTGGGTTGACTGGGTATACCGCCAGACCTTCTCCGCAACCGGGTTAAGCCAGATTGCGCTGTGCCAATGATCCACTGCGCGGCGAAGCCAGATTTCACCGGATTCCTGGTTCCAGTGTTCCACCGAGCCACCCGGATAGACAATCTCGTATGGACTCATGGCGGCATCCCCAACGAAAATCGCCTTGTAGTCCGACCCGTATGTGTGAAGCACATCCCATGTCGACATGCGTTCTGTGTGGCGGCGGGCATTGTCCTTCCAAACACCTTCATAAAGGCAATTGTGGAAGTAGAAATATTCCAGGTTCTTGAGTTCCATGCGCGCTGCAGAGAACAGTTCCTCGACCAACTTCACGTGGTCGTCCATTGAGCCGCCAATATCCAGAAACAACAGTACCTTTACAGCATTGCGCCGCTCCGGCCGTGTCTTCACATCCAGATATCCGTTTTCAGCCGTTGCGCGGATCGTACCGTTCAGATCGAGTTCCTCATCTGCGCCATCACGAACCCAGCGTCGCAGGCGTTTAAGAGCGACCTTGATATTGCGGGTACCAAGCTCGATTGAATCATCCAGGTTTTTGAACTCGCGCTTGTCCCAGACCTTCACCGCACGGCGATGCCTGCTTTCGTGCTGACCGATGCGCACGCCTTCCGGATTGTAACCATAGGCACCGAAAGGCGATGTTCCTGCCGTACCGATCATTTTAGAGCCGCCCTGATGGCGTTTGTGTTGTTCTTCAAGCCGTTTCTTCAGGGTTTCCATGAGCTTTTCCCAGCCACCCATGGACTCAATCATTTTCTTGTCTTCTTCAGAGAGGTGTTTTTCCGCAAGCTTTTTCAGCCATTCTTCAGGCAGTGCTTTTTCTGCGACTTCATCAATCGCACCACCAACACGTTCGACACCCTTGAATACTTCTGAAAAGACGACATCAAAACGGTCGAGATGCCGTTCGTCTTTTACAAGTGCGGAACGGGATAGATAGTAGAATGCCTCAACATCATAAGTCACCAGATCGCGCTGAAGTGCTTCGAGCAGTGTCAGGTATTCCCGCAACGTGACCGGAACCTTGGCTTCCTTCAATTTCAAAAAGAACGGTAAAAACATGCGTAGCAAATAGCGCGGATTTTCAAATCAGGAAAGAGGCACACCTTCAATCGTTATACGGTGCATCAATCGCCGTTTCCCGGGATAATCATTGATCGCCATGTGCTGGGTAGCCCGGTTGTCCCAGATACCGAGTGTTCCCGGTTCCCAGCGCAAGCGGCAGGTGAAATCGGCACGTGAGCAATGGACGTATAGCTGCCGTAACAGCGGCTGCGACTCTTCTTTCGTCCAGCCGTCAAAATGCGTTGTGAAATCCGCGTTTACATAGAGGCATTTCTTGCCGGACAGCGGATGGGTAATGACAACCGGATGAAGCGCATCCTGGGTTGCGGCATCCTCATTGCCTATGCGACCGGTTTTATGCGTTTCCTCACTCGCCAGATCAGCACCAAACGCATGACGAGAAGAGTGCCATGCCTTCAGACCCTCAAGTGTTTTCTTTATGCCATTCGACAACGCAATGTAGGCTGCATGTTGTGAAGCAAAGGCGGTATCACCGCCAACATCAGGTGTTTCCCTTGCATACAAGAGCGAACACATGGCGGGCGATGTATCGTAGGAATGGTCTGTATGCCAGGATTCGCCGATTGCCGTTGTCTGGTCCGCCTCTTTCAGCACGGTTGCAATTTGCGGGTAACCCTCCACCGGTTTGAAAAACCGGTTCACGTTGATTTCGCCCCATTTTCCCGCAAATGCGATATGATCCTCCGGCGTCAGTTCAAGCCCGCGCAACGCGATGACGGAATGGTCAACAAAGGCCTGTTTGATGTCGTCAATGTCTGTTTCACTGTTGAGATTAGCACCATAGATATCAGCGCCAAGGTTTGGGGTGATCGGGCGGACTTCGATAGACATTGATTACCTCCGGGACGTGTTTCCCCTTAACCAGCCATTCAGAATGTCTTTTGTAAAGGTACCTGCTTCAAGATTTGAATAAATGAAGTCTATCAGGGCCGGCGGTGAAGCGGTAATCTTGATATCATTAGCACCAAGAAACGCGTAGGTGCATGCCAGACCCACGCGTTTGTTTCCGTCGACAAATCCGTGATTCATAGTCAAGCTTTCCCAAAGAGATGCTGCTTCCTCAATAATATCACTATAGTATCCGCTTTGTGGCCTCATCAAAGCGGCCTCGATCAATCCGGCATCCCGGAGACCTTCTGCTCCACCGAATTGCTCAATTTGGCGCGCATGAATCCTCAGGACATCGTCGATGTCCAGATAGTAAGTTTCGGACATGTCTGTTGAATCCTATTTGGCCAGTTTTTCGTAAACTGCAGAATATTTGGCGATGCTTTCTTCATGCATCTGTTGAACCAGTGCCTTTTTGGCCGCCTTCTCATCCCTTGCCTCAAAATCAGCCTTGGAAATCAAGACAGCTACATCCCGTCCATTCTTACGGATAAATACAGGCTCGGTGTTTACGGCTTCAAGCAGTTCACCAAACCTGTTTTTAGCTTCTGTGGCCGTTACATGCTTAGTCATAGTTTCTGCTCCAAAACTTAGTTTTAGCTAAAATAGCCATTTTAGCTAAAATAGTCAATATTCAGACCTATTTCCTCAATGTCATAAGGCGTTGTCTGATAGACTTGATTGATCCAGTTGCCGAATAGCAAATGGGCATGTGAACGCCAGCGGTTCTGGGGCGGCATTTTCGGATCATCTGCCGGATAGTAATTGTGCGGGATTTCTATCTGCGTTTTATTGTTGATGTCCCGCTCATATTCTTCACCAAGTGACAGGGAATCATACTCAAT
>JBCCYR010000196.1:0-5531 GCA_039189355.1 Pseudomonadota bacterium | reverse complement strand
TGTCTCCTCCCAAACGGAACGGCGCAAAGAAGAATTTGTTTGATCACCTCGTACGCCTTGCAACTGGAAGGGCTCTGTTTGGCACAGACCCTCTGATTGAGTTGGCGAAGAACCAAGGCGTGCTAGCAGTTGGTCCTGAATCAACACCCACTTCATTTCCAGCAGATCAGGACTATGCAACCACGTCAAAAGGGGTGGCACACGGCATCGAGGCTGCACTTACATCTCGTGCAAAAAAATGGCTGACCGAGGCGGCTGACAACACAAAAGGGATCGTGGTTCTGTCCCCTCATTCTCAGAATCTGGACTTCGCCTCAAGACGTTTGCAAATCGCGATTGCTGGAATGGGAAAACCGGTAGAGACACTTGTCCAGGTTGCGCCTGAAGTTGGTGATCCGGTTGAGACATCAGACTTTTTTTACGCGGCGCGTCGCGAAGGCTACGATGTCACAGTGTCGGGCCGATGGGTCACAAAACGCAATTCCTTTTCCAACAGGTACTTGGACCAATTGCGCTCGGGATCGGTAATTCAAATTTATTTTGACGGAATTGGCGCCCCTGGCAGAAGACTACCGGTGCCCTGGCTTTTACGCCCGGGTAAGTTACCCGGGTTTCCTGCGCAATTGGCTATTTCCAGCAGCGCCAGTATTTGCTTTGCCGCCACCTGGATTGATGAAGATGGGATACCTGTCATTGACATCGTCCCACTCCGCCCTCCTCCACGATCAGAATCAAATCTGGTACAGCGATTGTGGTTGACCCAGCAGCTGGCACGGGCTTGCCGAAGTTTTGTCTTAGAGCAGAATATGCCCGTTCAGCGCCATTTGATCGCTGCTTACGGCGGATCAAAACCTACACGTTCGCTGGTAAATCTGGAAGATTGGATGCAAAGCGATGCAGTACAGCAGAGCAAGCTGTGCTGGCTGTCCAGTCACGACTCTCACCGAATTGCCATACGAACGGCTTCCGAGTCTGTTACCTATGGAACATTGGCAAGTCTTTGTCTGCGCATGTCCAACATGCTGCTGCATTTTCAAGATACCGCGCCAAAACACACCCACCATGAGCGTAAATTTGGGGACCAGCATCGGATTCTGTGCCTGCTACCAGCAAGCCCCGCAGCGATTGTGACGCAACTGGCCTCAACCGCAACTGGAAGTCTGCTATGCGTTGGACTGCCTGAAGACACGGATGAACAGCTTGCCGCTCGCCTGACAGCGTTTGATCCTGATTTGGTTCTAGTGACGTTTTCGCTATGGAGTCGTTTGATTGCCAAGAGCCCCGAGTTAGAGTATGTAAACGCTCAAATCATAAATGATGAATGCGATGTGGCTGCGCTGGATTTTCTTCTGGAGAGTTTTTGCGAAGCCCCGGCTTTGCCGCCACTAGATCTAAAAAATCCCGCATATGTTGTTTACACTTCAGGCAGTTCGGGTGAGCCCAAAGGCGTTGTTCTGGCCGCAGGTATGGCTTCGAGGATGCGGGTGTTTGACTATGATCAGCCGCATACATTGCTTACCGTAGTGCGGTGGGATACAGCGACAGCGTTGGAGACACTGCCTGCATTCGTCGGAAACCACACAATTGTTTTGCCCCTGGCTAATGGGTTTTCGGATTTAAGGCAATTGTGCGATCTAATGGTTGCCACAGATACGACAGCTTTGTCTGCCCCCTGCAGCGTGCTGCACGGTATGTTGCAAAACCCCGATTTCTCACCAGAATCTTTGCCTAATTTATCGGTCTTTTTTCCTTGGGGGGAACCAAGTCGCGCGCGTCTTATTCAGGATATTGCACAGCGCTTTCCCAAGTCGGAAATTGTTGCGACATACGGTGCTTCAGAATTTATTGAGGTGTCATGTGGAAAACTCCCCGCTGCATATTTTGCCAAGTATCAGGGGTCTCCGGGTGGAATGCTTTTGCCCGGTGCATCAGCGGTAAACGCCAATGGCGAAGACCTGAAACCCGGTGAGCTAGGCCGGGTCAAGGCCATTGGATACGACCGAACCTTGGGCGATTTCAACAGCCTGCAAGCAGGGGCGCAGGCTTTTGATCCACTTGCGGACTCCATTCTTCTGGATGATTGGGTGACAGTTCTGCCCGACGGAAGTTTGGACGTACTGGGACGGGTAGATGATGTTGTCAATATCCGGGGGCGCAGGCTGTCGCTGATTGCTGTCACCGAAATTGCCGAAAACGTTGCCGGTGTTGGTCGCGCCTTTGTCACGACTACAAAGGTTCGAGAAGCAGACGCTGTCGCCATGGCTGTCGAAACCAAACGCAAGGATGCTGAAGTTCTGGAATCGGAATTGCGGGTTGCGATTGCCGAAAATTTCTTTCCTGCCGCTGCTCCGTTGAGGTTTGTACATACAGAAGAGCTTCCGCGCCTACCGAGCGGGAAATTGGACCGAAAAACGCTTAGATCAGTTTTGGATAATGGGGTTGCAGGCATCGGTGGTTTGCCAACACAGGACCCCGAAAGCGCGGACTTGCTTGAAGTGCCCTTCTCACCAGTACTCGAGGTGTTGCGAAGCTTTGCATATCACGAGGGATTGGTACCACATTCAAAATTTGATCCCGACAGCATACACCCATATCTGGATTCCATCCTGGGCTTGATACTGATGCTGAGCATTGAAGAGCGGTTTGGCAGAATCCCACCAGCACACATTTTTGACCACCAAGGAAAAGAAACATGGCGTGAACTGGCAGCTGAGTTGTATGCAGGTTTGGAATAGAATTGGGATTTCTAAACCAGCATACCTCAGGTTTAACCGGTTCTGTGATAGCCCTGAATACGCTCTGACAGGCGCTGGAACACAGCGTACAGAACTGGGATCATCAATAGCCCAAAGGTGCTGTCGATGATCATGCCTGCAAAGACAGGGTAGCCGATGGAAACCCTGCCCGCGGCGCCCGCGCCACTTGCCAACATCAGCGGCAATACTCCTAGGATAAAGCACAACCCCGTCATTGTAACCGGTCGAAAGCGCATATGCGCGGCTTTGATGGCCGCACTATCAATGGAAATACCGTCTGCGACCCGCATGTTATGGGCAAATTCAACAACCATAATGGCCTTCTTTGCGGCAAGGCCGATCAGCAATACAATTCCGATTTGTGCGTAGATGTTGTTGTTTATGTTGGGGATAAATTGCAGTGGGATAAGCGCACCTAAAACTGCAAAAACAGTGGACGCCATGATCGAGAGAGGAAGTATCCAGCTTTCATACTGGGCGACCATGAACAAATAGGCAAAGATCACAGCAAGGGCCAGAATAACGAGGACCAGATTACCAGCCTCAACCTCTTGTAAGGTCACATCTGTCCATTCCAGAACGTATCCTTCAGGCAAAGTACTTTTTGAAACTTGCTCAACCAAATCTATCCCATCGCCGGAACTGACGCCCGTTTGCAGCTGCGCGTTGATAGACGCAGAGTTGAACAGGTTGTAGCGATACAGAATCTCGGCCCCAAGTTGCGGCTTGACCGTCACGAAAGTCCGCAAAGGCAGGGCGGTACCTGAAGCGTTCTTTACATAGACGCCATCGATTTCATCCAACGATTGCCGGTGTTGTGCATCCGCTGACATGACCACCCAGTAAACCCGACCATTTCTGACAAAGTTGTTGACGTAGAGCGAACCAAAACTTGCCTGTAGGGCTGTGAAAATGTCGCTGACATTCACCTGCAGCGCTTCAGCGCGGTCTCGGTCAATGTCCAGAAAATACTGAGGCGCGTTGGCTGACATTGAGCTGTATGCCTGCTGTATCTGCGGCTCATTCATGAGGGCCGTAAGAAGGCCGTTCTTGACTGCATCAAATTCATGAGTCTCGCGGGATTTCAGGTCCAGCAGTTGCCCTGACAAGCCACCCGCCTGCCCCACTCCGGAAATTGCGGGCAATGGGAAAACAAATGAGGTCGCCTCGGGCCTTGCTGCAAGCAGGTCGTTGAGGGCAAACATGATGTTATACCACTGGGTTTGCTTGGTTTTACGCTCGTCCCACGGATCGAGCAGCATCACAAGCATGCCAACATTGGATTTGTCCCCGGCGATCAGACTAAACCCTGCAACTGACGTCACCGAGGATACTCCCGGGTGCTGACGCACCTCTTCACCGATGTCCAACAGCACGTCTTCGGTTCGCTGAAGCGAGGCGCCATCGGGCAATGTGACGCTTACAAACAAGACACCATTATCTTCTGGCGGGATAAAGCCGGTCGGTGTGTTCAGGAACAAAAACACTGTTGCGGCAATCACACCTGCGTAGAGGATCAGGCACAATGCCTTAAAGCGCAGTGTCAGTTTAACCAATGCAACATACCCATCCCGGCATCGGTTGATGAGTTCGGGAACGATGCGTGCAATGCCTTTGGGATGCCCGGTTTTGCGACTTAGGAACTGAGCACACAGAACCGGTCCGAGGGTGAGAGCATTGATTGCCGAAAGCGTAAACGCAAAGGTAATTGTCAGGGCGAATTGCAGATAAATGCGTCCCGTAATTCCCGGAAAAAAGCAGACCGGGATGAAGACAGCGGCCAAAACAAAAGTTGTCGCAATGATTGGTCGGGTTACCTGCGACATGGCTTTCAGCGTGGCTTCACGCGGTTCAAGCCCATCTTCCTCCATAATCCGTTCCGTGTTTTCGATGATGATGATCGCATCATCAATCACCAGAGTGATGGCCAGAACGAGTGCAAAAAGCGTGATCATATTGGCGCTGAATCCGATCAGATAGATCAGCGCAACCGTCCCCAGCAAGGAAACAGGAATGGCAACTGCAGGGATGATCGTGGCGCGTATGCTCAGCAGGAACAAGAAGGTTACAGACACAACAATTGCGGCTGTTATGGCCAGTGTAGTGATGATCTCTTCAATCGATTGGCGCACGGCGTCGGTGACGTCATAGGCAAGGATATACTCGACATCTTCCGGGAATTGAGCGGCCAGTTGTTCGATCTCAGCCTGAACTGCGGTCGAAACATCAATGGCATTTGCACCACTTTCCTGAAAAATCGCAAGTATGGCCGAAGGTTGCCCGTTGTAATACGCACTGGCCGAGTAGTTTTCCGCACCCAGTTCAATGCGAGCAATATCCTTTAGGCGTATAAACGATCCATCATCCTGCGCCTGTAGGATAATGTTCTCGAACTGCTCAGGCTCATCCAGCAGCCCCTGCGCATCTAGCGTGAATTGAAAGGCTGTGGACTCGTCCCCAAAAGGTGCCGCGCCAACCTGTCCGGCGGCTGCTTCGATGTTCTGCGCCTGTATTGCAGATTCCACATCGGACGCATCGATGTTCAGTGCAGCCATCTGATCTGTGTTGAGCCAAATCCGCATGGAATAGTTCAATTGACCAAACTGACTGGCCGCGCCGACTCCGTCGATACGACTGAGAGGATCTTGCAGGAAGTTCGCAGTATAGTTGCTGAGGTAGAGCTGGCTATGGGTACTCTTGGGCGAGATAAGATTGATCACCTGCAGCATATTGCTGTTTTGCTTCGAGGTGGAAATCCCCTGCTGCGTAACGGCT
>JBCCYR010000195.1:0-5562 GCA_039189355.1 Pseudomonadota bacterium | reverse complement strand
TGTTGCGTGACTTGGAGGAGATGCAGGATAGAAACAGTAGCTGTTAAGCGAAAGTTTCCGGGTAAGTGGAAGCCACCTATAATTTATGAAATTTAAGCGTTGCTGTCTGCTGTTAAAAAACACTATTAGCGATGCATTTTTTGCAACACTTACTCAAGGCTTAAAACAAAAAAAATCCGCGAAACTGAGTTCGCGGATTCTGAAATCGGCGGCAAATTTATACCAGATTAGTGCCCGGTGCTACCTGTTGCCAGCTTGATTGCTTCGCGGCTCTCTTCAAGCTGCGCAAGGGCTGCTTCTGCCTTGGCTTTTTTCTCGTCAGTGTCCGCGTCGGCCATATCTTCCCTGGCATTTTGAATCTGTTCTTCCAGATCACTCATGTCAAAATCGGAAAGAGACACAGCCTGCTCTGCAAGCAAGGTAAACCCTGTCGCAGATACATCGGCAAACCCGCCGCGCACAAAAATACGGCTAACCTCGCCGTCAGCCATTTTTACATCCACAACACCCGGCTTCACGGTTGACATGAACGGAGCATGGTTTGCAAGAACCGTAAAGTATCCTTCTGTACCAGGAACAACCACTTCTGAAGCATCGCCTGAAAGGACAAGCGCTTCTGGTGATACGAGTTCAAACGCAAAGGCTTCAGCCATAATTCAATTCCCAGTTAGACAGGAAACTGCGCAGATTACGCAGCTTCAGCAGCCAGTTTTTGTGCCTTCTCGATTGCTTCATCCATGGAACCGACCATGTAGAATGCAGCTTCCGGAAGATGATCATATTCACCGGCAACCAGACCCTTAAAGCCTGCAATGGTGTCTTCAAGAGAAACAAGCTTGCCCGGTGACCCGGTAAACACCTCGGCCACGAAGAACGGCTGTGAAAGGAAGCGCTCAATCTTACGTGCACGCGCCACGGCGAGTTTGTCTTCCTCGGAAAGTTCGTCCATGCCAAGGATAGCAATAATGTCCTGCAAGGCCTTGTAGCGCTGAAGCACTTCCTGAACCTGACGGGCAACTTCGTAGTGTTCTTCACCAATGACCATGGGATCCAGCATGCGTGATGTGGAATCAAGCGGGTCAACCGCAGGATAAATCCCCTTTTCAGCGATTGAACGGGAAAGAACCGTCGTCGCATCCAGGTGGGCAAATGATGTCGCAGGCGCAGGGTCGGTCAAGTCATCCGCAGGAACATAAATCGCCTGCACCGAAGTGATCGAACCTTTGGTTGTGGTTGTAATGCGTTCCTGCATCGCGCCCATATCGGTTGCAAGCGTAGGCTGGTAACCCACAGCAGAAGGGATACGACCCAGCAGCGCAGACACTTCAGAGCCCGCCTGTGTAAAGCGGAAAATGTTGTCCACGAAGAACAGCACGTCCTGCCCCTCGTCGCGGAAATGTTCCGCAACTGTAAGACCGGAAAGTGCAACACGCGCACGGGCACCTGGCGGCTCGTTCATCTGACCGTAAACAAGTGCAGCTTTAGAGCCTTCACCGCCGCCTTCCTTGTTCACGTTGGATTCGACCATTTCCCAGTAAAGGTCGTTACCTTCACGGGTACGCTCACCAACCCCGGCAAACACGGAGTAACCACCATGTGCTTTAGCGATGTTGTTGATCAGTTCCATGATCAAAACGGTCTTGCCAACACCGGCACCACCGAAGAGGCCGATCTTGCCGCCCTTTGCATAAGGCGCGAGAAGGTCAACAACCTTGATGCCTGTTACCAAGATTTCAGATTCTGTTGACTGCTCAACATAGTCTGGAGCAGACGCGTGAATTGGGCGGGATGCCTTTGTCTTGATGGGACCTGCATCATCCACAGGCTCACCAATCACGTTCATGATGCGGCCCAGTGTTTCTTCACCAACCGGAACCTGAATTGGAAGACCTGTGTCGGTCACTTCCTGACCACGAACTAGGCCCTCACTTGAGTCCATCGCAATCGTGCGAACAGTGTTTTCACCAAGGTGCTGCGCAACCTCAAGAACAAGGCGCTGTCCATTGTTGTCTGTTTCCAGAGAGTTCAAAATCTCCGGCAGGTGGTCTTCGAATTGCACGTCAACAACCGCACCGATAACCTGTGCAACCTTGCCGATTTGACCTTTAGCGGCGGCAGGTTTCTTGGCAGTGGCGCGTTTGGCCGATGCCTTCTTTGTAGTGGTAGCTGCTTTTGCCATTTGCTTACTCTCCAGCTTTAAAGCGCTTCTGCGCCCGAGATAATTTCAATCAGTTCTTTTGTAATCTGAGCCTGACGTTGCCTGTTGAAAGTCAGGGTCAGCTTGTCAATCATTTCACCTGCGTTACGGGTGGCGTTGTCCATCGCAGACATCCGCGCACCCTGCTCAGATGCCGCATTTTCCAGAATTGCCCGGAACACCTGAATGGAAACGTTCCGCGGAAGCAGGTCTTTCAGGAGTTCTTCTTCGTCCGGCTCATATTCGTAGAAAACGTCTTCACCCTCTTCTTCTTCACTTTCAGAGGAAGAAATATTTGCAGGGATGAGTTGCTGTTCCGTCGGAATCTGGCTGATCACGGACTTGAATTCGGAATAGAACAAGGTGCAAACGTCAAACTCACCGTCTTCAAACATGGAAAGTACTTTTTGCCCAACCATGTTTGCTTCATTGAAGCCGACATTCTTGACTTCACGGAATGTTATCGGGTCCAGCATGATGGAACCGAATTCCATTTTCATGGCATCAAAGCCCTTTTTGCCAACGCAAAGGATCTTGACGTCTTTCCCGTCAGCTTTCAAAGCCCGCGCCTTGTCACGTGCCAGACGTGCGATCGATGAGTTAAAGCCACCGCACAGGCCACGCTCAGCAGTTGCAACCACCAGCAGGTGATTTTGATCGCCAGTTCCCGTCATCAGGCGGGGAGCATCTTCACGCCCTTCCATGGCCTGAGAAATGTTGGCCAGAACTTTCGCCATCCGCTCGGAATAGGGACGCGCAGCTTCGGCCGCCACTTGCGCCTTGCGCAATTTGGCAGCAGCAACCATCTGCATCGCTTTGGTAATCTTCTGCGTAGCTTTAACAGAAGCAATCCGGTTTTTGAGATCCTTGAGACTTGCCATTATCTTGTCCGCTAAGGGTTTCCTTCTAGATCAAGCTTTATGCAAAGCCTTTGGCGAATGCTTCAATCGCAGCCTTGAGGCGGCTTGTAAGATCATCATCCAATGCCTGCTTTTCAGCAATGTCGCTCAAGAGATCCTTGTGTTCACTGCGAAGTGAAGACAGCAGGCCTTGTTCGAAAGAGCCGACCTGACTGATATCAAGCTCGTCAAGAAAGCCATTCACGCCTGCAAAAATCACGGCTACCTGCTCTTCCGTTTTGAGCGGCGAGAACTGAGGCTGCTTCAGCAGTTCAGTCAAGCGCGACCCACGGTTCAAAAGACGCTGGGTAGCAGCATCAAGGTCGGAACCGAACTGGGCAAACGCTGCCATTTCGCGATACTGGGCAAGCTCACCTTTAATGGAACCCGCAACCTGTTTCATCGCTTTCACCTGGGCAGCAGAACCCACGCGGGAAACCGATAGACCCACGTTCACCGCAGGACGGATGCCCTGGAAGAAGAGGTCGGTTTCAAGGAATATCTGACCATCCGTAATCGAGATCACGTTTGTCGGAATAAACGCGGACACATCGTTACCCTGGGTTTCAATCACAGGAAGCGCAGTCAGGGAACCAGCACCATTGTCTTCGTTCATTTTCGCAGAACGCTCAAGAAGACGGGAGTGAAGATAGAAAACATCACCCGGATAAGCTTCACGGCCCGGAGGACGACGAAGCAGAAGTGACATCTGACGATACGCAACGGCCTGTTTGGAAAGGTCGTCATAACCGATCAGGGCGTGCATGCCGTTGTCACGGAAATATTCACCCATCGCGCAGCCTGCAAACGGTGCCAGGAACTGCATCGGCGCAGGATCAGAAGCTGTTGCCGCGATGATGATGGAATATTCAAGCGCACCGCGCTCTTCAAGAACTTTCACGAATTGTGCAACCGTTGAACGCTTCTGGCCAACCGCAACATATACGCAGTAGAGCTTGTCGTTCTCACGATTTTCATCATGCGCAGGCTTCTGGTTCAGGAAGGTGTCAAGAATGATCGCTGTCTTGCCAGTTTGGCGGTCACCAATGACAAGCTCGCGCTGGCCACGGCCAACCGGGATAAGTGCATCGATTGCTTTAAGACCTGTTGCCATTGGCTCGTGCACGGATTTGCGTGGCATGATACCAGGGGCTTTCACATCCACACGGGCGCGCTGCTTTGCCTTGATCGGGCCTTTGCCATCAATCGGGTTACCAAGTGCGTCCACCACACGGCCAAGCAGTTCAGGACCAACCGGAACGTCAACGATTGAACCGGTACGTTTTACTGTGTCGCCTTCCTTGATGCCGCGGTCATCACCGAACAGCACAACACCGACATTGTCTGATTCAAGGTTGAGCGCCATGCCTGCAATTCCGCCGGGGAATTCCACAAGCTCACCGGCCTGCACGTTGTCGAGGCCATATACGCGGGCGATACCATCGCCAACGGAAAGAACCTGTCCGACTTCGGAAACTTCAGCTTCCTTGCCGAAATTCTTGATTTGATCTTTGAGAATTGCGGAAACTTCCGCTGCACGAATATCCATGTTAGCCGACCTCTTTGAGTGCAAGCTTTAGTGAAGAAAGACGGGTCTTGAGAGATGTATCAATCTGTCTTGAACCAACTTTCACGATCATTCCGCCGAGTATCGACGGGTCAACAGTTGCATTGATTGCAACTTCTTTGCCAACCACACTTTTAAGTGCAGCTTTCAATTCTTTTGTCTGCGTTGCTGTCAACGCCTTCGCAACGGTCACATCGGCTGATGTTTCACCACGGTGATCTGCTGCGAGTTTGCAAAATGCAGAAAGCATGCCTGGCATGGCAAACAAACGCCGGTTTTTCGCAACAACCCGAACAAAGTTTCCGACCAGACCGGCAATCTTGGCCTTTGCAAGTACCGCATCCACTGCACGAAACTGGTCATCCGCTGAAAACACCGGAGAAACAACCAGACGCTTCAGGTCTTCACTTCCGTTCATGAGCGCATCGAAACGCTCCAAATCTTTTTCAACAGCGGGGATTTTCTTTTCTGTCAACGCAAGATCAAACAACGCTGAAGCGTATCTTGCAGTCACTCCGGAAGTAATCGATTCGGAATTGGCCACTGAAATTTTCTTTTCTGCCGTAACTTCAACAAACCTGAAAGCACTGCCCTGTCTTTAGATGCTTGTTGAAAATATTGAACTTTTTCGATTTTTAGGTGGTCTGAAACAGGCGATACCGCCTGCCAAACCGCGCTTCACCTAACACAGGCTTTTTAGACTCGCAACTGGCCTGCAAAAAATAGTTTGGATTCCTTTGTCGCATGGAACTAATGGATAATATGGCGGACTAAATCAGCCGGAAAACAAATGCCAGCACAATGGCGCCAATTCCGGTTTCCAGGACAGCTCCAGCAAAGTTGTATTTAGTCCATCCACGATCAAACAACATCGACACAAACCGCCCGAAACCGGTGAG
>JBCCYR010000194.1:0-5565 GCA_039189355.1 Pseudomonadota bacterium | reverse complement strand
CAAGAATATGTCTGGTATATTAATAGTAACTTCCACGATCTAAATATCAAACTCCATCAGATATTCTGGTAAGTTTTCGGTGAACAGATGGTCTGGCATGTTTGGTATCTGGCAATTGTCTGTTCTGGCAGCAAAAATACCGATAGCCGGCTGGCCATCAGGAAATTTGCATGCAACTAACAGCCTTTGATAGTTGACCGGTATTGGAGGGCCATCCAGAAATCTGGGAACACAAACTGAGATATGATCGTACCAGGCACTTCCCGAATTAACGGCAGCCTCGTATGGTTTGCGCCAATACGACAGAATTGAGTTGTATTTCTCTCCAAGATCAAGGGCGCGACCTAGTTCACTTTTTGCGTTCGAAATCCCCACCCATGTTCCATATGCGGATTTCTCACCGACTTCTACAATAAGCCATTCACCCCGGTATTTGCGATACACCAACATGTATGGCCGGATCTTTTCGAAAGCGACGTTGTCAAGATCTCCTTTACCATTCGTCCATGCTTCAAGCCCCCTTTGAATTATCGGCGGTGCTTCAGACCAAATATCCAGTACCGGGTGTTGCTGCGCAAACAGCCAATTCTGTTCGTCAACGATCATTTCTATATTGAGGAGATCAAACGGTGTCGTGAGTTCGTTCGACAAGCAAGCATTCGCGCGACTTAACAGGTTTTCTGCCTCGACATTGAGTATTTTGCCCCTGGGGGTCAGTCGATATTGGCGATGCTCGGTATCGAACAGCTTTTCGTTGGTGCGTCTTTCAAGTTCGGCAACGTGCCTTCTAATTGTTTGCCGTGACAGACCCAAGAGCTCAACCGCCTTGGAAAGGTTCTGCGTTTTTCCAAGGGTGACAAACGAATTGAGTATCTGAAAGAATACGGCGGGTAGTTCAGGGTAGTTCATGCTTTAACTTTTTAATCGAACGATCAACAAATAAAAGGTGTGGTTGGGTGACCATGGGAACATAAATGTTCCCATTTGAATTATAAATTGTCAAATTTAAAACAGAAATGTTCAATTGAGAATTCCGGGAAATTGCTTCCTATTAATGCCATCGTTATTGGGATTCATACTTGATGGGATTGGTGCAATTAATCGATGATTACGAAGACATGAAGCGGCTCCTCAGAGCCGCAATTCAAGCAGACAGCAATTCTGAGGTTTCCAAGATGGACAAGGTTGTAGATGGGTGCTTCGACAAGATACTCGTTTACAAGCCAAACGACGAAGCCGAGTTAAAATTGCTGGCTGAGTTCTTGGTAGGAACAGTCGCGAGCAATAGTGAGGACGGTCTATTATTCAAAAGAGCCAAGGACAGAATTTTGGAGCTCGTAATCGGCGCAAAAACGTAATTCACCTAATGCTCCAAATGCAACAACAGTGGCGAGTCCGTCTATGTACTAATGCCCGTTAAGGACTCAAGCAGTCATTCGTCCCCTGTCAGCTCCCAAAGCCTTCGCCCGGTTTCAAATACGCCTCTCTTGGAGGAGCGAAAATGTCGAAGACCAGAGCACCTTCCGGTCCAGCGTGAATTGTATGCGGCACGTTTCCCGGCGTACGCCAGAAGTCACCTGCCTTGGCCGGAATTTCAGCGCCGTCCTGAATGCGGGTTGCTGATCCTTCGATCATAAAACCCCACTGCTCCTCCGGATGATGGTGCAACGTTCCTTTGGCGTTTGGCTCAATCCGGACAATGGAAACCATCGCCTGCTCACCGGGAAAGATCGTCGCCGCAATGCCTTCTGCCAGCTTGCGTGAAATGCCGCCTTCAAGATCGTGAATGTTGAAAAAGTTTTTCATGTCTCTCTCCAAAAACAGAAACCCTGCCCGGCATACGGACAGGGTTCCCTCGCCCCCCAAAGCCCATACGGTCTCCCCTGCTAGAACTTCCGGTAGGCCTTGTTCAACTGTACCATTGGATGATCTGGTGACATCTGGAACTTGATAAGCAATTCACGGGCAATCATGTCCCGGTCCTGCTGGTTGTCCGGTAGTGCCATCTCTTCCGGAATTGCCACCCAGCCATTGATGTTGCGGTCAAACACGGCAGCCTTGCCATCATCGTAGCCCATGTGAACATCCTCAAGCCAGTTGAGATCATCCCAACCCATGAACTCGATATAACCTTTCAGAAAGTCTGTCAGGCGGTCATAGTCCGGCAAGAGGTTCACGTCATAGCGGTAACCGATATGCTGGCCGATTGTTTTCTCACGATCAGACTCAAGACCATCAGCAGACTTTATGAACTGGTCGACGTCCGTGATTTCAGAACCCTTGTAGCTTGTTCCTGCCATAGTCCGTCTCCTTAAATGTGGTGATAGTCTTCGACACCGACCGTATGGTCAGTACCAGCGAGCGGCACCTGCGCCATTGCCGATGCTTCCATCGTCAATGCGGCCAGGTCTTCCGGCTCGAGCGAGTGGATGTTGGTCTTGCCGCAGGCACGGGCCATCATTTGTGCTTCCATCGTCAACGTGTGAAGGAAATTGTAAACGCGTTCCGCACCTTCATCCGGATCAAGTCGCTTGCGTAACTCCGGATCCTGCGTGGCAACACCGACCGGGCAACGGCCTGTATGACAGTGATAACACTCACCCGGCTCCACACCCATCTCAGACGGGTAATCAGCTTCCGGGATATCCTTGTTGCAGTTCAGCGCCATCATCGACGAGTGACCAATTGCAATTGCGTCCGCGCCAAGCGCAAGCGCTTTAGCAATATCACCACCATTGCGGATACCGCCCGCATAGACGAGTGAAATTTCGCCACGCTTGCCAATATCATCAATCGCCCGGCGCGCCTGGCGGATTGCAGCCATGCCCGGAACACCGGTTTCCTCGGTTGCAAGGTGCGGGCCAGCTCCGGTACCGCCTTCCATACCATCAATGTAGATGGAGTCCGGATCGCATTTTGCCGCCATGCGGACATCATCATACACCCGTGCAGCACCGAGCTTGAGCTGGATTGGAATCTGCCAGTCGGTTGCCTCACGGATTTCCTGGATTTTGAGCGCCAGGTCATCCGGACCCAGCCAGTCCGGGTGACGGGCAGGAGAGCGCTGATCAATACCTGCAGGCAATGAGCGCATCTCCGCCACCTGATCGGTCACTTTCTGGCCCATAAGGTGTCCCCCCAGACCGACCTTACAGCCCTGACCGATAAAGAACTCGCAACCATCTGCCAGTTGCAAATGGTGAGGGTTAAATCCATAGCGCGACTGAATACACTGATAGAACCATTTGGATGAGTAACGACGCTCATCGGGAATCATGCCACCTTCACCGGAACATGTCGCAGAACCAGCCATGGTTGCCCCGCGCGCTAGCGCTGTCTTTGCCTCGAACGACAAGGCACCGAAACTCATGCCAGTGATGTAGACCGGGATATCCAGTTCAAGCGGTTTCTTCGCACGAGGACCGATCACTGTTTTTGTCAGACACTTCTCACGGTACCCCTCGATTACAAAGCGTGTGAGTGTGCCCGGCAGGAACGTAATGTCGTCCCAGTGCGGAATTTTCTTGAAGAGCGAGAAACCGCGCATACGGTAACGGCCAAGCTCGGACTTGATATGGATGTCGTTGACGACTTCCGGTGTGAAAATCTGGCTTTTGCCTAGCTGGTATTTCTTTTCAACCTGCAACTTGGCTATGCCAGTATCTTTCTTGTTCGGTTTTTCCAACATTTCAGTTTTTACCTTTAAACGGGGGAATACCCGGGTTGCGGGAGGATACCCGCGGTCATGTTTGCAAAATCAAAGAACCAGTTTCTTCTCTGACGGCTCAAGGTTGTCGTAGCTCCACAACTGCTTGCCAGCGACAATCTTGGTAAAGTGGTCAACGCCCTTGTCCGGCATCATCTCGTATTGAGTGAGCTTGCGGGTGAGCCATGCCTTGTCGAGATCAGTCAGTTCGCCCGGAACCGCATCAACACCAAGGTCCCTGATTTCGCCACCGACATAGATCGTTCCGTCATACATGGAGTCGCCGAGGTTCTTGCCCGCATTGCCGCAGACAACCATGCGGCCGCGCTGCATCATGAAACCGGAAAACGCACCTGTGTCTCCACCCACAAGAATGGTTCCGCCCTTCTGGTCGATACCGGTACGCGAACCCACAGACCCTTTGCATACGAGGTCGCCACCGCGCAGTGCTGCTCCGAAGGTTGAACCTGCATTCTTTTCAACAACGCAAACACCGGCCATCATGTTTTCAGCAAACGACCAGCCAACGCGACCGGAAATCCGCACATTCGGGCCGTCCAGAAGGCCGCAGCCAAAATACCCAAGAGAACCGTTCACAATGAAATTCATGCGGTTGAGAATGCCAACGATCAGCGAATGTTTCGCTCCCGGATTGTTGAGGACAATCGAGCCGTGACCACTGTCTATCAGGTCACGGATTTCATTATTGATTTCTGTTGCCTCCTTGCCTTCACACTCAACCTCTGCACGTTTGTTAAAGTCAACATCCTTTGCAAAGGCATAGGCATAGCCACCCTCGTTTTCGAGGGCGAACATTGTCTTGATGTCACGGCCCTTAAGCGGCTCCGTGTGCATCCCCATTTCATGGGAAGTACTTACGCCTGCCATACTCTTACCTCCTCGTCGTATGGATCCCATGTGTCAATCTCATGGGGAACAACCGCGCGGATTGCCACTTCTTCAGAAGCAAGCGCAACCATGTCGTCTGTTTCGTAAAGCACCATCGGCTTGGCGGCCATTGTATCCTTTGCCATGCCAAGCTGATCGGTCGTTGTTACCAGATAAGTGAAGACCCCATCGATTTCTTCGATTGACTTCTTGAGCGTTTCTTCAAGTGTGAAACCCTTTTCAAGATGCACAGCCACATAAACGGCAAGCAATTCAGAGTCACAGTTTGAAACAAACCGCTGCCCTTCACGCTCCAACTGACGGCGCATCAACCAGTAATTGGTGATCTGTCCGTTGTGAACAACAGCAATATCATTGTATGGATATGCCCAATAAGGGTGTGCAGAACGGATATCCACGTCTGACTCAGTCGCCATGCGCGTATGACCGATTGCGTGCGTTCCCGTGAAATCGCCAAGGCCGTATTGATCAGAAACAACGGTTGAGTCACCCAAGTCCTTGATCAGTTCAAGTGCCGAGCCGATTGAGAGAATTTCCACATTGTCGATTTCCTCAATCCGGTCAGCCACAAGCTTCATGTCGCCATCGAACTTGATTTCGTAGCGGTAAGCATACTCGGTTGCTTCCTCAAGCTCATCGACTTCCACGCCAAGTTCTTTCAGAATTTCATCAACCTTGGTCTTGCGTTCATCAATTTCCTTGAAAATACGGCTACCCTTGTTCAGGTCTTCCTGTTCGGCAACCTTGAAACGGAGAATGAATTCTCCTTCCTCAGGCTCGCCATAGATTGCGAAGCCTGTTGAATCCGGACCACGATGCTTGAGCGATTGCAGCATGGCAGTCATTTCCTGCCCTACATTGCTCGAACCTTTCCGGTGAATGATACCAGCGATACCACACATGTTTGAATTACTCCTGTTTTAAGTGTCTTGGGAGGGGTGACTGCCGAT
>JBCCYR010000193.1:0-5597 GCA_039189355.1 Pseudomonadota bacterium | reverse complement strand
TCAAGGCGACAATAAACGCGTGGAATTCAAAATAGGATATAAAGAAAAGTATATATCCTTATAACCCGGAGAGCATGCATGGCGCGGCAGAACTATTACTTCACCAGTGAATCCGTTTCTGAGGGACACCCTGACAAGGTCTGCGACCGCATTTCAGATGAAATTGTTGATCTGGTCTACAAGGAAGCCGCAAAAACCGGGGTTGATCCATGGACTGTGCGTGTTGCAGCAGAGACACTTACAACCACCAACAAGGTCGTCATTGCAGGTGAAGTACGGGTTCCTGACAGCTTCATCAAAAAAGACAAGAACGGCAAAGATATCATCAACCCTTCCCGTTTTCGCTCTGCGGCACGCCGTGCGATCCGCGACATCGGATACGAACAGGATGGATTTCACTGGAAAACCTGCAAAGTGGATGTTCTCTTGCACTTCCAGTCGGCACATATCGCACAGGGCGTTGACAATGCGGCCGACAAACAGGGTGAAGAAGGCGCTGGCGACCAGGGCATCATGTTCGGCTATGCATGTATGGAGACTCCTGACCTTATGCCGGCTCCGATCTACTACAGCCACAAGATACTGGAACTCATGGCAGCTGCCCGCAAGAAGGGTGAAGGTGATGCTGGAAAACTAGGGCCAGATGCGAAATCACAGATTACCGTTCGTTATGAAGACGGCAAACCAGCGGAGGTCACCGGCGTTGTTGTTTCTACCCAGCATCTGGACGAGAGCTGGGACTCCCGGAAAGTTCGTGAGGTTGTGGAACCGTTTGTCCATGAGGCTCTGGATGGCAACATTCCGGTATCACCGGATTGCGACTGGTATATCAATCCGACAGGCAAGTTTGTAATCGGCGGTCCTGACGGAGATGCAGGCCTGACTGGCCGTAAGATTATCGTGGATACTTATGGTGGAGCCGCTCCCCATGGTGGCGGTGCTTTCTCCGGCAAGGACACAACCAAGGTTGACCGTTCCGCTGCCTATGCCGCCCGTTACCTCGCCAAAAATGTGGTAGCAGCGAAGCTCGCAGAAAAATGCACAATTCAGCTTTCTTACGCGATTGGCGTTGCCCAACCGCTTTCAATCTATGTAGATACACACGGTACCGGCAAAGTGCACGAGGGTGTGCTTGAAGATGCCATCCGCCAATGCATGGATCTCTCACCTACAGGCATCCGCAAGCATCTTGATCTCAACCGCCCGATCTACGCGCGTACCGCTGCTTATGGCCACTTTGGACGCAAGTCGGTTCGTGGCGGGTTTACCTGGGAAAAAACCGACCTGACCAAGGCATTGAAGGAAGCTGTGAAAGCAGCCGCTTGAGGTTTGCCGGACAACAAACAAGACCCTGTAAGAAAATACCGGCGTTCGGAAGCTTTTTTTGGACGGCGGAAAGCGCAGGCTTTGTCCCCCAAGCAGCGGCAGCGTTTTGACGATCACATGCCGAGGTTGCGGGTTGATACGGACAACGAGCCACCTGATGATTTAAAGACACTTTTTCCGCATGAGCCCGAAAGTATCATTGTCGAGATCGGCTTTGGCGGCGGTGAACACCTGGTTCATCAGGCAACAACCAATCTGCATAACGGATACATAGGGGTTGAGCCATTTGTGAATTCCATGGCCAAGGCTTTGCGCGCGGTTGAGGAACAGGAAATCGGAAATATCCGCCTTTATGATGAAGATGCCGTTCAACTGCTGGACTGGCTGCCGGAAAATTCAGTTGCCCGCATTGACCTTCTCTATCCTGATCCCTGGCCGAAGCTGCGCCACTGGAAACGGCGGTTTGTAAACCTGAAGAACCTTGACCGGCTTGCCCGCGTCCTAAAACCGGGAGCGAGGTTTCACTTTGCATCCGATATTGATACCTACATCAACTGGACGCTCCAGCACTGCAAGCAACAACCCAATTTTGAATGGCTGTAGAAAACAGCTTCTGACTGGCACGAACCCTATGACTGCTGGATCAGCACACGTTATGAAGCTAAATCAATACGCGAAGTCCGAACACCATGCTACTTGAGGTTTGAGCGGGTATAGGATTTAATATTTCTCATTTGTTAGCAAAGACGAACAAGAACTTGGTGGCCGGAGCTTGAAAATATGTACGTATTTACGTACATATAAATCATGAAGACGACTTCTTTTTCAGAATTACGGCGCAATCTTTCATCTGTTATCGATGGTGTAGCCGAAGACCATGAACCCATCGTCATAACACGCGGTGCAGGCAAACCTTCTGCTGTGATCATGTCTCTGGAAGACTTTGCTTCATACGAGGAAACACATTATCTGCTGCGTAGCCCGGCAAATGCCAAACGCTTGAGAAAAGCGGTCAACGAACTCGATAAAGATATTGGTTCAGAACGGCAGTTAATTGAGTGAAACTGGTTTTTCACGAACAGGCTTGGGACGATTACCTCTATTGGCAAACGCATGATCGCAAATTACTAAAACGCCTAAATGAACTAATCAGGGAATGCACCCGGACTCCTTTTAAAGGCAGAGGAAAACCAGAACCGTTACGCGGTGAACTTTCGGGCTGGTGGTCCAGAAGACTCGACCGTGAGCATCGGCTGGTTTATCGGAAGGAAGACAACAAGTTGCTCATAGCCCAATGCCGTTACCACTACTAGTTATATGACGAAAATCCCGGTAACCCCGTCCATTTCCATCGAATCCGATGAACTGAGCGAAAAATTTGTTCGTTCAAGCGGGCCGGGAGGACAGAATGTCAACAAGGTTTCAACCGCAGTGCAGCTACGGTTCGATGTGAAACGCTCACCCACCTTGCCGAAACGGGTGAAATCGAGAATCCTCACAAGCGGTGACACCCGGCTCACGAAAGAAGGCGAATTGGTCATCATTGCGGAAAGCAAGCGAACGCAGGAGGCAAATCGAAAGGAAGCCATCGAGAGACTTAAAGAAATCGTCCGCAAGGCTGCGTTTGTCGCCAAGCCACGCATTGCAACAAAACCTTCCAAAGCTGTCAGGAAGAAGCGGCTGGACAGCAAGGCGCAACGCGGGATGACCAAAAAGAACCGGTCCGGCAAGATCGATCTTGATTAGGCAACACGCTCCTTGAGGCTCGTACCTGCAATGCCCCTGCTGTTTGAGCGGCTTTCCTGCAAAACCTTGTCCGCAACGATTTCAGCTGTGGCAGCAGCAAGCGTCCAGCCCAGATGGCCGTGGCCTGTATTGTAGAAAACCCGCGAATGCTTTCCCTGCCCGACCTTTGGCATCATGCTCGGCATCATCGGGCGCAGGCCTGCCCATGGAATCGCATATTCGGTTGATACACCGGGAAACAGCTTTTCACACCATTTCACAAGCGGTTTGATCCGGTCATCGCGAATATCGAGGTTGTATCCGTTAAACTCTGCGGTCCCAGCAATCCGGAAACGATCCCTGCCAAGGCGACTGGTTACAATCTTTGCCTTGTCATCCAGAAGACTGACCCAGGGTGCCGCTTTCTGGCTCTCTTCATCACTTAGATTTACAGTGACGGAGTATCCCTTGACCGGATAGATATTGATGCGGTCGCCAACCTGGGCAGCCAAGTCGCGGCTTTGTACGCCTGCACTGACCACGACACCATCAAAATGACTGCTGACAGGAATGCCGTCATTGTCACGCCAGACTATCTCCACACGATCATCAGTGTGTTTAAGATTTTCTACTTCTGCACCGTAATGAAACTTCGTTCCCCGTCTTTCACAAGCCTTGGACAGACCCCGGGTATAGGTATGGATATCCCCGGTAAAATCACTTTCAGTGTAGTATCCGCCGTAAAAGCCCTGTTGCAGGGATGGTTCGATTTTACGGATTTCTTCAGCATTTACATAACGCCGTTCCAGACCTCCCCGAGACAACAATCCGTTCACGCGTGTTGCATGATCAAAGTCTTTCTTGTCGTCATAGACATGCAGAATGCCCCGGCTTTCGCAGGAGAAATCAAACCCTTCAGCCTTGGCATGGCTTTTAAGATACTCACGCGCGGCGATGGCCATCTGAACCGTATTGACTGTATTGCGCCTGTAACCTGGAATGTTTGCAACAAACTCTGCCATCCAGGAATATTTGTGCCAGCTTGGTTTCGGGTTTACCAGCAGCGGAGCGCCCGGCTCGAACATCCACTTGATGCCCTTGATTATGGTCGACCACTGGTTCCAGGTCTCAGCATTGGAAGCTGAAAGCTGGCCGCCATTTGCATAAGACGTTTCCATTGCGGCATAGCGGTTGCGGTCGAAAACCGTAACTTCAAATCCGCGGTTCAGCAGGGCGTAAGCAGTTGTAATGCCGGTAATACCGGCGCCGATAACAGCAATTTTGCGCATGTTTCAGGCTCCTTGGACAAGTATTGAACAATCACCGGCAAAACCGGCGTCTATCCCATCTGTCATTGAACCTGAGAGTTTGTGACGCGAGCCCTCACTTTCAAATCAGGCTTTTGTCATTTCTCCTTCGGCGGACGGATTTTTCACCGCCTCTCTCCAGATTGCCAGTCAACATACAGTCCGTTTGCCTGAGAGTTTCCGGGAAGTTGCTCCTTCGGCGCCGGATGAACCGGTCTCTCCTGCATGTTATAATAAAGGCATAATGGAGATAACAAACTTCCGAATTAACGGCAAGTGGGCAACATGGTGCCGGAACTAGCCATCACTAATGCGAAGCAATGCCTTTCCGGCGGTCATGTTCGCAACATAGGCGTTTATCGCTACCGGATACTCATTCATTCCTGACCATGAGGCAACTTCCGTCTGGAAAACGCCATCCTTGAACAGCTTGATCACTGCATTGGATGCCTGAAGCCCGCCAATCAATCCAAGTTTTTCAAAAAACGGCTTCAACCAGAAATTCCGGATCATATGGTTTTTGAATATCAGGTCACGTGCCGAGAAATGGCCACCGAATTCATCGCTTTCATCAAGGTATCCATAAACCACCACTTCCGCGTTTTCCGGCAGATGACGCTGGATGCGTGCCGTAAGCTGGCCGCCGACCGGGTCGAGAAAGGTTTCAGGTAAAAGTTCGCTGCAAAGCTCTTCCAGTTCCTTGTCAAAATGTTCAGATGTCTGGTTCAGAACGTGATCCGCGCCAAGCCTGTTCAGCATTTCGATCTGACTGTCCCGGCGAACCACAGAAATTGTCCTGATCCCATAGACTTTGCCAAGGCCGATCACGCCTCGTCCCACCTGAGACGCGGCTGCGGTCTGAATGACCGCTTTCTTGCCGGCCTTTTTCGCTTCCTGCATCATTGCATATGATGTCATCGGGTTTACTACGAAAGCAGCGGCTGATTCCGCAGAAAACTTGTCCCCTACCGGAATACAGTTTGTAGCTGGCAGGCATGCATATTCAGCCCATAATCCGTCACCATCCTGCTTGGCGCAGGCGACACGCTTTCCTTTCAGAAACATGCCAAGCGGTCCGGCATTCGACGAAACAACACGTCCGCATCCCTCAAAGCCCATTGTTTGTCCATCAACCGCTTGAACGGAATATATGCCCCGCATGGACAACAAGTCGGAAGGATTGCAGGAGGATGCTTCCATTTTCACCAGCACCTCACCCTTGCCGGGAGATGGCACGGG
>JBCCYR010000192.1:0-5603 GCA_039189355.1 Pseudomonadota bacterium | reverse complement strand
GTGCCCTGCAAAAACGCTGGGAAGATGCGGTCGCTACAGCTGCAAGGGCAGGCGCAGCCACCCGGTTTTGGTCTTCTTTGGCGGTCTATTTTACCATGTTCGCGCAGCAGGCCGTTAGTGTAATTGTTATTGCCTGGGGCGTGTTTCTGGTTGCTGACGGTGCAATTACAATCGGTGCATTGATTGCGGCAAACATTCTTGCAGGGCGTATTCTTGCACCACTCGGCGGTATCTCAGGAACGCTGGTTCGCGCCCAACAGTCCTTTGCATCGTTCGGAAATTTGAATGCACTCATGGGGCTTGACCGGGACAACCCCAAAAAACGAAGTGCAGAGGCAACGATCAATGCCGGCGGGCTTGAACTGAGAGATGTAGAGTTTTCATATCCGGAACAGCTTTCACCGGCCTTGCAGGGTTTAAATCTGCGAATTGCTCCTGGAGAGCGTGTTGGCATTATTGGTCGTGTGGGGTCCGGCAAGTCAACCATCGGAAAACTCCTCACCGGACTGTATATGCCGAAAGAAGGCGGAGTTCTTGTGGATGGAACAGATACACGCCATCTCAATATTGCAGAGTTGCGAAAGAGTTCCCTGTACGTAGGTCAGGAAACCGAGCTTTTTACCGGCAGTTTGCATGAAAACGTATTGATGGCTCGTCCGGAAGATCGTCACAGGCTGGAAGCGTGTCTGAATGCAGCAGGTGTCACTGCATTCGCCTCACGACATCCTTTGGGCCTTGAAATGCCGGTCGGCGAACGTGGGAAATCACTTTCCGGCGGACAAAGACAATCGGTTGGTATTGCACGTGCCCTTTTGGCAAATCCGAAAATCATGTTCCTGGATGAGCCTACTGCTCAAATGGACACGTTGACGGAATCCGCTTTTGTAAAGAGTTTTGACGGCTGGCTCACCGCGAATACAACTTTGATTATCGCCACGCACCGGAATACCCTTCTGGAACTTGTTGATCGCATCATTGTCATCGAAGACGGAAAAGTTGCGATGGATGGGCCAAAGCAAAAGGTCCTTCAGTCACTTGGCAATAAACCTGCTGCCCGCTCCGGCAAAAAGGGAGGTGGCAATGCAAAAGGCTGATTTTGAGTTTGCCAATGATGTTAAAGGCGCCATGCAGCAAGAAGGATTGTCCGGCGCTTGGTTGCTTCTGCTACTTTTTGCAGCTTTGATGGTTTCTGCGGTTGCATGGGCAAGCATGGCGACTGTACAACAGACAGCAGTTGGCGCTGGCCGGGTTATTCCATCCTCCCAGATTCAGGTGGTGGAAAATCTTGAGCCAGGGGTTGTCAGGAAAATCTTGGTATCTGAAGGAAGCCAGGTTGAACCGGGGCAGTTGCTCGTAAGGCTCGATGAAACCTCTTCGAGTTCCAGATTGGGTGAACTGCGCCAAAAACAAATTGCCTTTACCGCCGAGTATGACCGTCTGGAAGCGCAGGCCAAACTTCAGAACATTATTGAGACCGACAGTAGCGGGATTGAAACACTGCGGCCCTTTTATGATGATCAGCAAGCGGTACTTGATGTTGAACTCAAGAAGCTTGGAGAGCAGTTGAGCATCAGGCGCCAGCAGCTTGAACAGAAGAGGCAGGCTCTCGGGGAAGCAGAGGCAACTTTCCGGAAACAGCAGGCAGGCCTTGAACTGGCTGACCGGGAACTGGCTTTGACAACCAAACTGTTCAAGCGCAGGGCTGTCCCGGAAATTGAATACCTGAGAATCCAGCGTGTAGCCGAAGACCTGCGCGGTGACTTGGAAATCATGGGTTTTTCCATTTCGCGGTTGAAAGCGGAACTCTCCGAAGCTGAAGCACTGGTTGAGGCGGAACAGTCAGCATTTGCCGCGAAAGCGCTCGAACGAAAGTCAAAGGTTGCGGCAGAATTGTCAGTGCTGAGCGAAAGCATCAAGGCGGCTGAAGATGCCGTGCGCCGGACTGAGCTTCGTGCACCGGTAGGTGGTGTAATCAATCAGCTCAATGTCGCCACTCTTGGTGAAGTTGTGCAGTCAGGTTCAACAGTGGCCGAAATCGTGCCGATCGATGATACCCTGCTTATCGAGACAAGGATACGGCCACAGGATATTGCGTTTGTCCGTCCGGGGCTGAGGGCGAAGATACGGCTGTCAGCATATGACTATACCAAATACGGAACGCTTGACGGAATTGTTGAACGCATAGGTGCTGACACAATCACGGATGAAAACCAGGAGACGTTTTATCGCGTTATTGTCGCGACGGATGAGGCTGTCGCCATTCCTGAAGAAATAAAAATAATACCTGGAATGATTGCAACCGTGGATGTCGAGACGGGAGAACGCTCGATACTGGAATATTTGATGAAACCGGTGCTGAGGATCAGCGATACTGCATTCAGGGAGCCGACGTGACATGAGGCTGGTGGAAAGAACTCTCGTATCACAACAGACCTTCGAAAGATCGCGTCCAGTACCTTTTGTGTATGGATCCGTCCTTGATGGACAAAACATGGGAAATCGGATATTTACCCCAGGTAAATCAATAGCTTCTGGCGGAGTGGGTCTGGCCAGAAACAGTTGGTCCCCGGGGCTTTTAGGAAGCTGAGGCTATGTACAACGATCGTACGCCAGGGGATGATCCCCCACACAAAGTGATAAGCACCAGACCTGTTGATGCTGATTCCATCCTGATTGACAGTCCGGAACTGATGTTTTCCGGTTCTTACTCCCGTGATGGCAATAGTCTTGTGATCGAAGGGATCAATGGTAATGGCCTGTTTCAGAAACTTGTCGTGGATGACTTTTTTGGTGGTGAGCAGGTCGGTCTTGTAGCCCCCAATGGCGCTCTATTGAATTTTGATACGGTGAGTACCCTGGCAGGACCTGAAACTCCCGGGCAATATGCTGCTACAGGAAGTGCCGGTGCGACGCTTGTAAAAATCGGCGAAGTTATCAAGCTTGAAGGGTCCGCCAACAGCAAGAAAGTGGATGGCATTGAGGGAGAGCTCAAGGTCGGAGACCCGGTCTACCAAGGCGACACCATTACGACTGGTCCGGCAACAAAACTGGGCATTACCTTTATCGATGATACCGTGTTTTCAATGTCCGAGAACGCCACAATGGTTCTTGATGAACTGGTCTACAAGGGCCCCGGCAATTCGGACAACTCGATGATCATGAACCTGGTGCAGGGAACTTTTGTGTTTGTGACCGGGGAAGTCGCGCCATCCGGGAACATGACGGTTGAAACCCCAATAGCCACCATGGGGATTCGCGGAACCACGCCCAAAGTGACGGTCGACACAAACCTCGGCGTGGGAGAATTTTCTATACTACCAGACCCAAATGGTGAGATCGGCTCTTATGTGCTGCTTGACAAGAATACGGGTGCAATTCTTGGCCAGGTTGAGTCGACCGATTCGAAATGGGTAGTAACTTCTCTTACGGGCGAGGCTGTAGAGATTGGAAAGTCCGCGATCGATCTTTTTGAAGATAGCGCTGCACTTGATGAGATAAGAGATCTCATTTCGCGCGCATTGGGAGACCGGACTGAACTCGATGGTGCAAACTCCTTTGGCCAGATCGGATTTGATTCACTTTCATCGGGTGGCCCTGGTCCCGGAGGTCTTGAAGGTGTCGATGATGCAATTGATGGCATCCCGATTGCCGGAGATGGTGTTGAAGGAGAACCGGGTGATCCTCCAATAGCGGAGGACGAAGCATTTTTCACCGGCGAAGACCCGCTGCTTTTGGGGGAAGATGTCGTCATAGGAACCGGTGGTGGACCTGATTTCGATCCGGACGGGTTTGTAGTACTGATTACCCAGGTCAACGGTATAGACTTGGTGTTTGTCGGTGATGTTGCGTCGGTCCTGTTGCCGTCTGGCGCCATCCTTCTTGTATCAGCTACTGGCGGGATTACGTATGATCCCAATGGTGCATATGATTTTCTCGGGCTGGATGATGTAGATGCTGACATCTTTCAGTATACAATTGAAGACCCCGAAGGTTTCACCGATGTAGCAACCGTGACGGTTACCCTGACCGGTAGCAATGACCAGCCGGAAATCACCAATACTGCACTTACAATGCATTCCGATGCCTTCACCGAAGCAGGTGATACAGGAAACACGACGACCACACGCACGGCCATGGGAAATGTATCGTTTACCGATATCGATGCATCAGACACACATACATCCACGGTCAGTGCCCCTCTTGTCACACATACGCAGGATGGCGGTGTTACCCAGGTTCTGGGACCAATCGGCAATATTGCAATCAACCTGACAGAAACAGCTGCCGATCCGGCGCCGGTTCTGCAATTTGCGCCCGATGGAACCTTGATCTCAAGGCCGCCGCCGGTAACCGGAAATGTTGCCTGGACTTACACTGTGCAGGAAAACGAGCTTGATTTTCTGGCCGAGGGAGAAACCCTTGAGCTCGTTTATACCATCACCATCATAGATGACAGTGGCGTTGGTGCAGGCACAGTGGCTGATGAACCCCAAACCGTCACACAGGATGTGGTTGTTACCATTACGGGTACCAATGACGTTCCCCAGATTACGGCAGGTGTCGTTACCGGCACCATCAGTGATATCAATGAGGATGCTACAGTTCCGCCACAAAATGATGCGGGACTGCAAACAACGACTGGCAGTCTGGATTTCACCGATGCCGATCTGACTGATCGTCCGGTGGCGACTGAAGAGACCGTGTCGGTCGAGTTGATTGCCCAGGATGGTGTCACTCCGCTTGTGCTTACCACTGACCAGATGACGGCAATCGAAGATGCATTTTCGATTGCTCCGGACGGTGTGTCGGGTCCGAATACGAACAATGGCACCATCAACTGGACCTATTCGATTGCGGAGGCGGAACTCGATTTTCTCGGTGCGGGGGAGGTGGTCACCGCTACATTTCTTATCACCGTAACCGATGATGAAGGTGCAACTGCCACCCAGACTGTCGTCATTACAATTCTGGGTGCAGATGATGATGCGCCGGTCATTACGCCCGTGGTTATCACAGGTTCTGTTTCCGATGTGGCCGAGGGTTCTGCTGTCCCTCCGACAGCCAACGCTGGCGCTCTGGAAACATCCGGCTCGATCACCTTTTCCGATGTTGACCTGACTGATCGGCCCACTGCATCCGAAGCCACGACCTCGGTTGTCTGGCTGGCTGCAGACGGCGTTACTCCAATTGCACTTTCTGCCGGCCAGATGACGGCAATCGAAAATGCGTTTTCGATTACTCCGGACGGTGTGTCAGGTGCAAACACAAATGACGGCACCATTGACTGGACGTATTTGATCCAGGAAGCAGATGTTGACTTTCTGGCTGCAGGAGAAACAGTCACGGCTGTATTCACCATCACCGTCACCGACGACGAAGGCAATACTGACACCCAGGACATCACCATTACAATCAACGGTGCAAACGATACTCCGTTTATTACCGCCACGACGGATGTCGGAGAGACTTTGGCGGAGACGGATGCCGGGCTGATGACAACGGGTGAGTTTGACGTGTCGGATGTGGATACGTCCGATGTTGTTTCGATCACGGGCGTTGCGGTTGCGGTATCGGGGAACACGTCTGACCCTGCCTATCCGGGG
>JBCCYR010000191.1:0-5608 GCA_039189355.1 Pseudomonadota bacterium | reverse complement strand
TCTCCGGAATATACAAGAGATGTGTTTGCCAACAAAATGGAAGTCGGGTTTCATACGGGAAGTGATGTCGGTTTGGCAAACAAGCTGACACTTGATACCTGCAATGTCGTGAAGGGTGACAACATTGAGATTTATACGGTTTCATTCGGAACTGACGTGGATGCCGACACGAAAAACCTGTTGAGGTCTTGTGCCACGAACAGCAATAACTATTTCGATGCTGCCACCAATAACGATCTTGTATCGACGTTCCAGTCAATTGCAGATTCCATAGTGACAGTTTATCTGTCACAGTAATGCTCGGCAAAACGACAAGTGTTGAAACCTGTTATTTTTCGGTACATGTAACATAATGCATCCAATTTTCATGTAATTTGGATGCTTTTGTGTTATAGGATGCATTGTGTTTTGGATGATCAGGCCTTACACGCAACAAACGCCTGAGATTTGAAACAGGTTAATACGAAAACAGTAACGATAGAGGAGCCTACGGCCATTCGCAGACCACATCGGGCACAAGCCCCACAAAAAGGTGGACCACGTTCAAATGAGGAAATCACGGTCCCGGAAGTACAACTCATCGACGCCGAAGGTGAAAACCATGGTGTCGTGAACATCGACAAGGCCAGGGAAATAGCGTTAGAGCAAGGCCTTGATCTGGTTGAACTCTCACCAAACAACAATCCGCCGATATGCAAGGTTCTGGATTTTGGGAAATACAAGTACCAGTCCCAGAAGAAAGCGGCGGAAGCGCGTAAGAAGCAGAAGACGCAGGATGTCAAGGAAATCAAGATGCGTCCAAACATCGACACGCATGACTATGATGTAAAGATGCGCGCGGTTGAGAAGTTTCTTGGTGAAGGTGACAAGGTCAAGGTTACGCTCCGCTTCCGCGGGCGCGAAATGGCACACCAGGAACTTGGCATGCAATTGCTGCAGCGGGTGAAGGAACAGCTTACCGACATTGCCAAGGTTGAAGCTGAACCAAAGCTCGAAGGCCGTCAGATGATGATGGTTGTCGCCCCTGCGAAGTAATCCATTCTCAAGGTAGTGAAGTTGAAGCCGGGCCAGTGTCCGGCTTTTTGCTTATCCTACCGGATGCGCGCCACCTTCTTCCGTACGTTTGGCGATAAAGGCATCCAGTGTTTCCATCACTGCGCGATCGTGTTTGGGTGGCACATGCTCTTCCAGTTGTCTTTTCCAGATTGCGGTTGCCCGTTCATCCGCCGTTTTTGATCCGGCTTCCGTCCAGCTTCCGAAATTCGACCAGTCGGCAACGAGAGGTTCATAGAACTCGGTACGATACCGTTCCATTGTATGCTCAGCCGCAAAAAAGTGTCCGCCCGGTTCAATCTGCGCAATGGCATCAAAAGCGATTGCCGCTTCATCGCCTTTGGGACCGACGCAAAGTTCTGCAAACTGCTGAATCATTTCCATGTCCGTGACCATTTTCTCGTAATTGAAGGTTAGCCCGCCCTCAAGCCATCCGGCAGAATGAACGATCATCGTGCAACCCGCGAGAACAGAAGACCATGCAGCCATCTCCGTCTCGTGTGCGGCTTGGGCATCGTTGCAGTTACCTGCGGAACCGCCACCGGAACGCCACGGAAGACCAATGCGGCGCGCCAGTTGTCCAGCGCCGAGTGTGGATTTTGCGTGCTCGGGCGTACCGAATGCGGGTGCGCCGGATTTCATGTCCACGTTGGATGCAAAGCTGCCATACATGACCGGAGCACCTTCCCGGGTCAACTGGGAGAGCGTAATGCCGAAAAGTGCTTCTGCATGCTGCAGCATAAGCCCGCCTGCAACCGTAATCGGTGCCATCGCACCGGAAAGACAGAAGGGCGTTATTACGCAAAGCTGTTTTGCCCGCGCGAAATCAATGATCCCCTGTCCCATCGGGATATCAAGCTGGCGGGGCGAATTTGTATTGATGATGGTCTTGGTCCAGCATTTGTCTTCAAATTCCTCGCGGCTTACGCCTCTCACCGTTGCGAGCATCTGAAACGAGTCTTCTGTTTGCTCCGAACCCCTGCAGAAAATAAAGGGAAGCTTGTCACTCACCTGAAGTTGTGTGCGCATAGTCTCGTAATGGCGTATGTGGACCGGTACATCCTGTGGCTCGACTGCGGGTCCCAGCATTGCGATCGCATCAAAGCTGTCCTCGAGGGTCATGAGTTCCCGGAAATCCTGTGCAGTGCCAGGTCTGCGGCCTCTTTCCCGGTCAGATGCATGCGGACAACCGGCACCTGCCATGAAAGTAAGTGCGCCAAGCTCCATCACATGGTCATTTTGCGGCTTTCCCCCAAACGTTTTGATTGAGGAAGGTGCGGTTTCAATTGCGGCTTCGACGATTTCTGCACCAACCTTCACCATCTGGGTGTCTTCATCGACAATCGCACCTGCTTTTGCAAAAATCTCACGCGCCTCCGGCAGCAATACTTTCATGCCAAGCTCTTCGAGTACCCGCAGGGAGTTTCGGTGGATATTCTCGACTTCATCTTCGGAAAAGGCTGGTTGGGGAATGAACGGATTGCGCAGATTACGGTAATCCACTTTGCGGACAGGCTTGTTTTCCACCGCCTTGCTTCTTGATCTGCCGCGCCGTTCACTCATGTCAAAACCTCCTGTTGAAGCTGAGATTAATCATGGTGATCAAACCATCGCAATTTCTGAATGCGACGCTTGCAAAAAAATCCGTTTGGGCGTATATGCACACCGTCGATCAGCTGGCAGGGCATGCCATGTTGGTCTTGTTGCAAAGCTCCGATCGGTCATCGGAGCTTTTAATTTTCCGGAATGTTGTTCCGGAATAATGGAAAGGAAAGCAAAATGCCCAAAATGAAGACCAAGTCAAGCGTCAAAAAGCGCTTCAAGGTGACCGCAACCGGTAAAGTAAAGGTTGCTGCAGCCGGCAAACGCCATGGAATGATCAAGCGTTCCAACAAGTTCATTCGCGACGCTCGCGGCACAATGGTGCTGAGCGATCCGGATGCAAGGATCGTCAAGCAATTCATGCCTTACAGCAAGTAAGCTTACAAAAAAGATTTCAGGAGCTAGATCATGGCACGGGTAAAACGCGGCGTCACCGCACACGCAAAGCATAAAAAAGTCCTCAAGAAGGCAAAAGGGTATTATGGCCGCAGGAAGAATACAATCCGCGTGGCCAAACAGGCTGTCGAGAAAGCGGGTCAATACGCTTACCGCGACCGCAAGGTCCGCAAGCGCAATTTCCGCTCACTCTGGATCCAGCGTATCAACGCCGGAGCACGCGAGCATGGCCTGACATATGGTCGTCTGGTTGACGGTTTGAACAAGGCCGGCATTGAGGTTGATCGCAAGGTTCTTTCGGATCTTGCAATCCATGAGCCGGATGCATTTGCCGGTCTGGTTGCAAAAGCCAAGGAAGCACTTGCTTACCTCAAGGATGCAACACCGGGTGAGTTTGAGGCCGCTGTCGGATAAGCAGCGCGGCCCCACGCATTATATTTTATCGGGAACCCGCGCTGGCGAACTGCCGGACGCGGGTTTCTTTTTGGGAACGGATAGATGACTGACATAGCAGAACTTGAAAGCACAATTCTGTCGGAGATCGAAGCAGCAGTCGATGAAACGGCCATCGAGGCTGTTCGTATTGCAAGCCTGGGCAAGAAAGGCTCTATTTCAGAGCAGATGAAAACGCTCGGGAAGATGACGCCGGAAGAGCGCCAGACCATGGGTCCTGTCCTGAACGGGTTACGGGCCAAGGTGACGGATGCGATTACTGAACGCAAAGAGGTTCTAAAACGGGCGGCGCTTGAAGCAAGACTGGCCAATGAAACCGCAGATGTTACCTTGCCAGTGCGTCAGTCTCCGGCTGAAGCAGGGCGCATACACCCGATCAGTCAGGTCATGGACGAGATTACGGCAATCTTTGCAGACATGGGTTTTTCGGTTGCGGAAGGTCCTGAGATTGAAACGGATTATTACAACTTCACAGCCTTGAACTTTCCCGAAGGCCATCCGGCACGCGAAATGCATGATACGTTTTTCATGCAACCGGATGAAAACGGTGAGCGCAAAGTGTTGCGCACTCATACTTCACCGGTTCAGATCCGGACAATGGAAGCACAGGAACCGCCAATCCGGATTGTCATTCCGGGCAAGACCTACCGTTGTGATGCGGACGCTACCCATTCCCCGATGTTCCATCAGCTTGAGGGTCTGGTAATCGACAAGACATCCAACGTTGCAAACCTCAAATGGGTGTTGGAAGAATTCTGCAAGGCATTTTTCGAGGTGGATCAGGTCAAGATGCGGTTCCGGCCCTCCTTCTTCCCGTTCACGGAACCGTCCCTGGAAGTCGATATCCAGTGTGACCGCTCAGGCAATGAAGTGCGTTTCGGAGAAGGGACGGACTGGATGGAAATTCTTGGGTGCGGCATGGTTCATCCGAATGTGCTTCGCAATTGCGGACTTGATCCGGATGAGTATCAAGGTTTTGCCTGGGGTCTCGGGATCGACCGTATTGCCATGCTGAAATACGGCATGCCAGACCTGCGTGCGTTCTTTGACGCCGATGTGCGCTGGATGAAGCATTACGGCTTCCGTCCGCTTGACATTCCAACCTTGTTTGGAGGACTTTCTGCATGACGCACTTCTCGGATGCTGCCCTCTTGAAGGGTGATTACGCAACCATGCTGAAATCACCGCCTAATGAAGCAGAGTGGAAAAAGACAGCTTGTGACAATGGCTCAGAACTTGCAGCACAATCGATTGCAAAGCAGATTTTTGCCTTTCAAAAGTCGATTGACCAGCAAAAGGAAAAGCTGGAGGTTGTAACCTTTTCAGCGCTGGGACCCGTCAAGGTGCTGGGTATTTCGCCAATGGATGGCGAACTGATGCGTATTGACGGCATTCGTCCGGAAAACAACATGCCGGTTTCCATGATCCAGCATGTTGAGCAACTGTCGCTTACATTTACCAAGGTGCCGGCCCAGTCTGAAAATCCGGAAAACCAGCTGGACGATAACGGCGGCATGCAGATCGGTTTCGTGATTTTCGACGAACTGAAGGAACGCAAGAAAGTGCGTGATGCTGCGAAACGCAAAGAGCCTGCACGTAAAACGCCAGCAAAAAAGGTGCCGGCAAAGAAATGACAGGCAATCGCGGACACTGCAGATGCGAAAGCATTGTGATTTCGATCTGCCGGAATCTGAAAACACCTCTTATCCAAGACCCGAATAAACGGACCTAAACAAATGAAATTCACCCTCTCCTGGTTGAAAGATCATCTTGAAACAGATGCAACGGTTGATGAGATCGTCGATACGCTAAACCTCATTGGTCTTGAAGTCGAAGAAATCGACGACAAGTCGCAATTTGCTCCATTCAAGATCGCCAAGGTGCTGACAGCGGAAAAACATCCGGATGCAGACAAACTACAGGTCCTCTCGGTAGATACGGGCGATGGAAATCCGGTTCAGGTTGTATGCGGTGCACCCAATGCCCGCGCCGGAATGATCGGTGCTTTTGCGGCTCCCGGTGCATACGTGCCCGGTATTGATGTGACACTTGCAGTTGGCAAAATCCGGGGTGTCGAAAGCCATGGCATGATGTGCTCGGAACG
>JBCCYR010000190.1:0-5653 GCA_039189355.1 Pseudomonadota bacterium | reverse complement strand
GGTTGTCCAGATTCTCAACTATCTTGGCGTTAAATACAAAGGCGTCAACGTCCTTGCAGATGATGACCTGCGCCAGGGCATCAAGGATTACGCCAACTGGCCTACAGTTCCGCAGCTATATGTGAAGGGCGAATTCGTTGGTGGTTGCGACATCATCCGCGAAATGTTTCAGGCTACCGAGTTGCAAACCCTTTTGACTGAAAAAGGCGTGCCTCAACACGGCAAGGCAGAGGCTTAAGCTGCTGACCTGAATTCCCAGGCATCCATCGCCAGAAAATCAAACGTGTAGGACTCGTGGATTTTTGTGGCTGAGAAGTTTTCTCCTGCCGCACCCATTGCCACATAAATCGGCAACAGGTGTTCGTCGGTCGGATGGTTTTCCGCCGCAAAAGGCGCATTTTTTCGGTAATCGAGAAGCTTGTCGGAATTTCCGGATTGAAGCTCTGCGTCGAACCATTTCAGGAATTCAACCACCCAACTTTTGATATTGGCATCAAGCTCCAGGTCTTTTCCCTTTGAAAAAAGTGCCGGAAGGTTATGCGTGATGTTTCCGGTTCCAACCACCGCAATGTTTCTCGCTGGCAGGGAAGATAATGCCTTGCCCAGTTTCAAATGATATTCCGGCGTCTCATCCGGATCGATGGAAACCTGAACGACCGGAATATCCGCTTGCGGCCAGACAAGTGAAAGCGGAACCCAAGTCCCGTGATCGAAGCCGCGCTTCGGAAGTTTCGTAACCGGCAAACCCCTTTGCGAGATCAGATTGGCAATTTCTTCTGCCAAGTCCGGTTGCCCGGGAGCCCGATACTGAACCTCATAGAGTTCCTGCTCAAAACCGCGGAAATCATAGATCATTTCCGGGTTCGGATCAGTTACGACAACCGGCCCCTTGGTTTCGAAATGCGCGGAGACAGAAACAATCGCGTCCGGCTTTTGGTATTTGCCCGCCAGTCCGGACATGAATGTACGCACGGGCGTATCGTGCAACGCCATGTTCGGCGCACCGTGAGAAAGAAACAGCGGCGGGAAGAACTTCGACATATCAGGCTCCGTTGAATTTGAAGCTCAATCTAGGTGTCAAACCGGTATACCACCAGATAGCAAATTGCGAACGGAGTGTTCACAATCAATTATCACCCGCCCTGATCGGTTTTCCATCCGTGATTTCATACCAGTCTGGCTTGTCATGAACAAAGATGTGTTCGGCTATTTCAAGACCAGTGGGGCCGTCAATTGATCCGGCCAGAATGGAAGTGTAATCAACTGCCTCATGTTTCCAGAAAAGTGCTGAACCGCACTCACTACAAAACCCACGTTTGGCAGTTGGAGAAGCTTTATACCACTTGAGTGTGTTACCCTTGATAGTCAGGTCTTCGTCGCTGGCAGCGGTCGCTGCATAATGAGACCCAGTTTGCTTACGGCACTGTCCGCAATGGCATGCAATAATGGGACGCATCTCCCCGGTCACCTCCCAGGTAATACTACCGCAATTGCACGAACCTCTGGTGATCCTGGTCATTGGCTTTCTCCCAAAAACAAAAAGGCACCGGAAAATATCCGATGCCTCATGATTTAACGAAAGCGGAAACCACGGTTATGCGTTGGCGGCGATTTTTTCCCCACCTGCGTCACGGTCCTCCTGCAGCAGTTCTGCAATCAGGAATGCAAGTTCAAGGGACTGGCTGGCATTGAGACGCGGATCACAATGCGTGTGGTACCGTGAACCGAGATCAGCCTCCGTCACTTCCTTGGCGCCACCCATGCATTCGGTAACGTCCTTGCCGGTCATTTCGAAATGAACGCCACCGGCATAGGTGCCTTCTGCCTTGTGAATGGCAAAGAAGCTCTGGACTTCAGACAACACATAATCAAACGGGCGGGTTTTGAAGCCGCCGGCAGATATTGTATTGCCATGCATCGGATCACAAGACCAGACAACCTTCTTGCCTTCCCGCTCAACAGCACGGATGAGGCCCGGCAGGTGATCGCCGACTTTCTCATGCCCGAAACGGTTGATCAGGGTGAGGCGGCCCGGCTCATTCTCCGGGTTGAGCATGTCGCAAAGCTCAAGCAGACCATCCGGTGTCATGGAAGGCCCGCATTTCAGACCGACCGGGTTTTTGATACCGCGGAAGAACTCTACATGCGCGTGATCCGGCTGGCGGGTACGATCCCCAATCCAGACCATATGCCCGGATGTGGTGTACCAGTCACCGGAAGTGGAATCTGTACGGGTCAAGGCTTCTTCGTAGCCAAGCAGCAAAGCTTCGTGGCTTGTAAAGAATTCTGTTTCACGCAGCCGCTGATGATCATCAGCCGAGAAACCGATCGCCCGCATGAAGCGAAGGGTTTCGCCAAGGCGGTCAGCCAGTTCCTTGTAACGCTCGCCCGCAGGGCTGTCGTTTACGAACCCGAGGGTCCATTCGTGCACATGCTCAAGATTGGCATAACCGCCCTGCGCAAACGCACGGAGAAGATTGAGCGTTGCTGCAGACTGCCGGTACGCCATGATCTGGCGTTCCGGGTCAGGTATGCGTGATGCTTCATCAAAATCAATGCCATTGATGATATCACCACGGTAACTTGGAAGCGTTATGTCGTCCTTGGTCTCGGTGTCTGAAGACCGTGGCTTTGCAAACTGTCCGGCAATCCGACCAACTTTAACGACAGGTTTTGCTGCCGCATAAGTCAGAACAACTGACATCTGCAGGAATACGCGGAAAAAATCACGGATGTTGTCTGCACCATGCTCGGCAAAGCTCTCGGCACAATCACCGCCCTGAAGCAAAAAAGCCTTTCCTTCTGCCACATCAGCAAGATGGGCTTTAAGCGCCCGCGCTTCCCCTGCAAAAACCAGAGGCGGATAAGAAGCAAGACGACCTTCAACGGTCTGAAGTGCAGCTTTGTCCGGATATTCCGGAACCTGGATAATTGATTTTGATCTCCAGGAATTCGGTGTCCATTTCTGTGCCATTGGTTTTCTACCCAGTTGTTACGCGTTTAAACTCTTTGCGACCGCGCAAATCCGGTCACAAGCCTTGGCGTTATAACGGGGCTGTGACCGGATTTCCACAGGATTGTTTGCATCTTTCAGTCAATGCTACTGTGTAGAGGTGACTTTTTCTCCTAACGCCTTAAATCTCCAGACGAATTGCAAACCGGAAACCAACTATCATGCCGGACATGTCCTCCGCAGTCATCCTTCACAATTATCCGCAGTCCCCTGTCGCAGAAAAAGTCAGAATTGCACTGGGCATCAAAAACCTTGAATGGCATTCGGTGGAAATTCCGCGTCTACCCCCGAAACCAATGCTCACCCAGCTGACAGGTGGATATCGCAGAACGCCCGTAATGCAGATCGGCGCTGATATCTATTGCGACAGTCTTTGCATCATTTCAGAGCTGGAAAACAGGTTTCCCCAACCCGGTCTTTATCCCTTGCAAGATGCAGGCTTGGCCTGGTGTTTGAGCCGCTGGACGGACGGGGCATTTTTTGACCTGGTTGTAAAAGTTGTTCTGGGTTCGGCAAGTGATGATTTGCCCCAGGATTTTGCCGCAGATCGCGGGCGGCTGTATTTCGGGGAAAACTGGGCTGACGGTCTTAAAAAAGCCAATGCAGCGCTACCACATTTGGTTTCACAGGTACGCGCACCATTCGCTGCACTTGATGTATTGCTGTCTGACGGACGCAAATTCCTGATGGGCGACGCTCCTTTTGCCATTGATGCGCAGTTTTATTACATGATCTGGTTCATGCGCGGGCGGTGGGACCGGGGACCGGAATTCCTGGCACAGTTTCCGGCACTCACCCAATGGGAGGACAGGGTTCAAGAAATCGGCCATGGAACGATGGTCGAATTGTCACCGCAAGATGCAATATCCATCGCCGCATCAACGGAGCCTTTGACGATTAACCTGCCTTCCGGTGAACTTGATCCCCAAGACCTGTCAGCCGGAATGGAAGTGACCGTATCACCTGATGTCGACGGTGGAGAACAACCTGTTGAAGGTACCATTGTATTCGCTGATACAAACCGGGTTACACTTCACAGACATGATGAGGAAGCCGGAAATCTGAACGTCCATTTCCCAAGGGCCGGGTACCGGGTGGATATTCTTTAGCCAACCGGTATGAGTTCCCCCACGCCTGCCTGTTCCAAGGCTTTGTCGAATAAATCAGCCTCTTCCGGCGTGAGATCGACACTTCGCGGGTAAAGCGGATTCGCCCTGTCCTGTATCAGGGGTCTTTCAAAGTGCCTGGTTGTTTCGGTGAAATGCCAGACACCTTCGTCGCCATACTCGTTGCGAAAACCCTGCAAAACAGCGTCCGTATAGGACTGCAACAATGCACCGGTGTCTTCAGTATCTACAGCCTCATCTGCCACATAGACATATAATTCAGCAGGCGCATCAAAACCGGTGGGCAATTCCAGATCATGCAGTTCCAGTTTGTGCCGGGAGTATCCTGCTTCCCGTTCGTCAACGAGAGGCAAGTTTTCCAGCAGGTCAACCACCATCATGCCCTTGATTGCGCAATCTGAATCCTTGTGAATAGACAGGAGGGCAACATCTTCTTCCAGCGTAATTGTTCGCGCCTGCCAGTGCCGCCGCCACCCTTTCAAAGTCGCTGGAACGCTATCAAGATAACTTGTGCGCAGGGTGTGTTTGTTGACCAGCGATCCGAAACCGAAATAACCGACCAGCTGCAGATCAGAAACCGTCATGTTTCCTGACGCTCGCCATTTACGATGCGATAGCTCGGCGAATACATGGTTACGAGTTCTTCAGCTGCAGTCGGATGCACGGCCATGGTACGGTCAAAATCGGCTTTCTTGGCACCCATCTTGATGGCAACACCTAGGGTTTGGGCCATCTCGCCCGCACCGTGTCCCATTACATGGAGGCCGACAACCTTGTCTGTCTCCGCGTCAACGATGATTTTCATCAGCATTTTGTCAGTCGCACCGGACAGCGTATTTTTCATGGGCCGGAAGTGCGCACGGTATACCCCAAGCTCGCGGTAAACCTCTGCCGCTTCCTCTTCACCCAAGCCGATTGTTCCAATTTCCGGCTGAGAAAACACAGCGGTAGGGATGAGATCGTGGTCTGGAGAAGTCGGATTGTTTTTATATTCGGTTTCAATCAGACACATGGATTCGTGGATCGCCACCGGCGTAAGAGCCACCCGGTTCGTGACATCTCCTACTGCCCAAATATTGTCGGCGCTTGTTTTGGAATAGGCATCGACCTTGATGAAACCACGCTTGTCTGTTTCCACACCGGCTTTTTCAAGACCAAGACCTTCTGTTTGCGGATTGCGGCCAATGGCCAGCATGATCTGGTCTCCACGCAATTCCCTGCCACCGGAAGTATGCCCGATCAGCTTGCCGTCATTCAGCTTTTCGATCTTGGTGAATACCTCGCCGGTTATGACCTCAATCCCGCGTGATGCCATTTCTTCATGCAGGAGTTTCCGGACATCACCGTCAAAGCCACGCAGGATTTCCTCACCGCGGTAAATCAAGGTCACTTTGGTGCCAAGTCCGGCAAAAATGCATGCGAACTCAACTGCTATATAACCTCCACCGGCAATAACGATTTCTTCCGGCTGTTTATCGAGATGAAAAACCTCGTCCGATGTAATGCAAAATTC
>JBCCYR010000189.1:0-5656 GCA_039189355.1 Pseudomonadota bacterium | reverse complement strand
GGCTTCGCGTATGTCTTCTTGTGATGCACCGGTATTGCGGGCTGCACGAACATGCATGGCAAGCTCCTCATCGTTTCCGAGTGCAGCAAGCAGGGCAATGGTAACAATCGAGCGCTCACGTTTGGTCAGTGTTTCGTCGGACCAAACGTGCCCCCATGCACCACCTGTAATCAAATCCTGAAAACGGGCATTGAACTCATTGGTATTCGCCTTGGAACGGTCAACATGTTCATCCCCCAGAACATCGCGCCGGGTTTGTTCTCCACTTTCCGAGTGATCCTTGTTCATGGTCAAATCATTCAGGTTTCAATTGGCAAGCCGACATAGTTTTCCGCAATCATCCGGGAAGCACTTTCAGACTGCATGATATATTCAAATTCCGCTTCCTGCATCTTTTTCTCGAAGGGATCACTGTCCGGAAACTGATGCATGAGTTTGGACAGATACCAGGAGAAGCGTTCAACTTTCCAAACCCTGCGCAGACAGGTTTCAGAATAGACGCCAAGTTTACCGGTTTCTCCTTTGGAATAAAATGCATCGAATGCGCCTGCGAGAACACTGACATCGGCAATTGCCAGATTCAAACCTTTGGCCCCTGTGGGTGGAACGATATGGGCAGCATCGCCTGCCAGAAACAGGTTCCGGTACCGCATTGGCTCAGCAACAAAGGAGCGCAATGGCGCTATGCTTTTTTCAATGGACGGCCCGGTTTTAATGTTTTCAGCAATTTCCGGACTTAACCTCATCTTCAACTCGGACCAGAAATCTTCATCAGACCAGTTTTCCACTTTCTCGTCCGCATTGCACTGGATGTAATATCGGCTACGCGTTTTGGAGCGCATGGAACACAATGCAAAGCCACGTTCATGATTGACGTAAACCAGTTCCTCCAGAACCGGCGGCATGTCAGTCAATAATCCGAGCCAGCCAAACGGATAAACCCGTTCATAGGTTTTCAAGACATCCGAAGGAATGGACTGGCGTGAAATTCCCCGAAACCCGTCACAGCCCACGATATAATCACACTCGATTGTCGTGCGCTCGTCACTCTCCGTGAAACGGAGCTTGGGCTTTTCGCCCTCGGGGTTCTCAATCTGTATTTCACTGACATTGAACCGCAGATGACCGCCATCCCTGTGGCGTTGATCCATCATGTCTTTTGTGAGTTCGGTCTGTCCGTAGACCATGACGCCTTTGCCGGAAAGACCTCTCAAATCAATCCGGTGGCGGGTTTCATGAAAGGCGAGCTCAAAACCTTCATGAACGAGACCTTCTGCATCCATTCTGTCTGACAGGTTTGCGTCCCGGAGGATTTCCACAGAACCCCACTCCAGAACACCGGCACGTATTCGGCCTTCAACATGCGCGCGGCTCTGGCGTTCCAGCACAATTGATTCAATTCCCGCTCTATAGAGCAGATGGGAAAGCAACAACCCGGCCGGTCCTGCTCCGATAATCGCCACTTGGGTTTTGAAGGTTACCGCCATTTGAGTGTTTTACCGGATCAGGCTTCGTGCCTGTTCGCCCACAATTCCCACATGAAACGCGCTCTTATTCCGACGTCAAGAAACGGCCTTGGCGGCAAAGTAACAGGTTCACCAAGGGACAACATGTCTTCAATCAGCGGGTTATCCCTGCCTGTCGCCATGTCTGCGGCGAGAATACCGCCGAATGTACCTTTGGTAACACCGACTGCATTCTGACAGACAGCCGACCATACATTTGGAGCAATCTTGCCGAAACCCGGTGCGCTATTACGTGACAGGCAGACAATACCCGTCCAGGTGTGCTCCATCTCAACATCCGGCAAGGTCGGGAAGCGCTCGTCAAACAGCTTTTTGTGCCGACGCTGGGCTGCAAGACGTTCATCCTCCGAAACCCTTTGAGAGGGGCAATAGTCCAGCCCCTGCCGGATCAGGATTCGCCGATCATTCGTATAACGCATCGTGATCCCTGCAAACGCATTTGCAGGGGTAAGTCCCCAAGGCTTTTCAACGCCATAGGCCTTTTGCTCTTCTTCAGTAAGCTGTCGTGTCAAGCTTGCCTGTGCAGAAAGATGAAAGAACTTTCTCGGATAGAAACCGAACTGCTCCGAAAATCCGTTGGCAGCAAGGATCATTTTTGGTGCACGGACAGAACCCTTTTCTGTTTTAAGGTGAATACCGTTTTCAAAAATTGCTTCTGTAACCGGTGAATGTTCATGCATTGAAACATTGGATGGAAGACTGTCCGCAAGCCCCCGTGTGAGACCTGCCGGATTCATCAAGGCACCACCCGGAGTATATATGGCAGCAGTGAAATGTTCCGTTCCCAGCTTTTCAGCCAGTTTGGGCTTTCTATACCATTCAAACGGTTCTCCCAGAGCATCGAGTTCCTTTGCAAAAGGTTCCAGAACCTCCTTTACTCCGCGCTCAGAGACGGCAGCATGATATTTCCCGTCCGGTGACCAGTCACAATCGATGTCATGTTCCTCGACGAGGCCATGAAGGTGATCAATCGCAAAACGGGCAAGGCGCATGAACCGGTGCGACCCTTCCAGCTCATCCAGCGACGAGCCGACATTGTGTGGGAGGTCGATTGCAAACCCGGAATTTCTGCCTGAGGCATTTTCACCGGCAGCACCCGCATCGACAAGGGTTATTTTGTCATCAGGACAATTCTCGGCGAGGCGTCTCGCAGCAGCCAGACCTGCATACCCGCCACCCAGAACAATCCAGTCGGCATAAGCATCCCCTTCCAGTTGCTCGTTAGACTTACGCCCGGCGAGAACGGCACTCCAGCCGTTTGTGACATCATCTTTTGGCAGTCGGGAGATTTTCATGGATTATTCAGCCCAGTTTGCAGGATGAATGGCATAGAAAACCAACGCACTTTCTGCCCGGTATGTCAGTTTCGTACCCTTTGGCAGCCAAATGCTGTCCTTTGGCCCGGCGGTAATTGTTCCTTCCCCGGTTTCTACCGAGAACTCACCCTCAATCACCAAAATGATTTCATCGTATTTTACAGTCCATGGAATTTCCGCATTGGTCATACGGGCAAAGCCGGTTCCAAGTTCTGTCAAATCGTCCGTGCCGCAAACTTCAACAGCTTGCGCCATGTGCCCGTATTCGAAGCGCGGCGCGAATTCCAGATCATCAAATGCAATATGCCTTGGTGACCCCATGCCTTTTTCCTCCCAAAGAAAACATGATCTTTCACCAATTTGGCGCAAGGCCAATCAAATCTCAATGCCAAATAGCGACGTAAAGAAAAGGAAGCTTATTCACCCGCTTCGGCCTTCAGATAACTGGCTGCTTCTTCCCGGCTCTCGAAAATATGTGGAGGGATGGACCGGTTCTTGAAATCATGACCAAGCTTCTGGCGCATGAACGCACTTGTCGTGTAATGCGTGGAGGTAAGGTAATAATCGTATTCAAGCTGACCAAGAAGGTTCATGAACTTGGATGACAGTCGTGGCGCTATGGAAATTCCGTCGTAGTTGGCGACAATATTGACCTTGCGGCCAAGCTTGGTGAAGAAGCGGTTCAACTCATCATCCAAAGCGACAAGTTCGTCTTTGGTGGAAACGTCCAGACCGCTCATGTTCGCATACACTATGTTGGACACCTCATCATAGACCAGTCTTTCACTAACAGGAATGTCCAGCATTTCCTTGCGCAGTTTCATGGTCCGTTCGTTGAAAATGCGCACGTCCATCTCTTTTGGGTCTTTGACAATCGGCGCGAAATCCATCTGCCCCAGAATATCTTTCTGAACGTCAATGCCCGGTGCAACCTCAACCAGCTCAAGCCCTTCAGGCTTCAACTCGAAAACGCATCGTTCTGTTATGTAAAGGACTTCCCTGCCCTGCTTGGCTGCGAACTGGCCATTGAATGTTATTTGTTCCACCTCTTGGGTGAATTTGCAGTTTCTGCCTTCCTGAATAATCTCAAGCCTGCCACCGCCCGCTTTCACCTTCAGGCCACCTGCTGTGAAAGTACCCACGAACAGGACCTTTCGGGCATTCTGGGAAATGTTGATGAAACCGCCAGCACCGGCGAAACGGTCCTTGAACCGGCTTACATTCACATTGCCGTGCTGGTCTGTTTCCGCCATGCCGAGACAAGCAAGATCAAGGCCTCCGCCATCGTAAAAATCAAACTGCTGGTTGGTTTGAATAATCGCATTGGCATTTACCGCAGCACCGAAGTCCAGCCCGGATTGCGGGACGCCACCGTGCACACCTGCCTCAGTCGTCAGGGTAATGCAGTCAATGATATTCTCTTCATTTGCGACGGAACCAACGCCTTCCGGCATGCCGATCCCGAGATTGACAACGCCATTGACGGGCAATTCCATGGTTGCCCTGCGCGCAATTATCTTGCGCTCTGTCAGTTCCATCGGCGCCAGTGTATCCACAACCGCTTTCATACGACCGGAAAAGCCATGGCTGTAGGGCGTCTGATACGTTTGCAGGTGTTCGTCCGGTTCCGAGAGCACAACGCAGTCAACCAGATTGCCGGGAACCACGACTTCCTTCGGCATCAGGGAGCCGAGTGCCGCAATGCGCTCGACCTGAGCAATTACCAACCCGCCGGAATTTTTGGCTGCCATGGCGATCGGCAGCATGTCCAATGTCAGCGCTTCACGCTCCATTGTAATGTTGCCCAAGGGGTCCGCTGTTGTTCCCCTGATCAATGCAACATTCACCGGAATGGAATAGTAAAACAGCCATTCCTCACCCATGATTTCCTGCACTTCGACGAGCGGTTTTGTTGTGCGTGAGTTGATGGCGCCACCGGATTGTCTTGGATCAACAAAGGTATGCAAACCGACCTTTGAAAACATGCCGGGTTTTCCTGCCGCGATGTCACGGTAGAGCTGGGATATGCAACCAAGGGGAAGGTTGTAAGCTTCAATCTCTTCATTCATGGCAAGCGCGCCAAGCTTTGGAACCAGAGACCAGTGCCCGCCAATGGCGCGTTTCACCAGACCCTGATGCGCAAGACGGTTCAGGCCGCGATCCTTGCCGTCACCGGGTGCTGCAGCAAAAAGAAGGGAAATGTCTTTCGGAGCGGCATGGGCCAGGAAACGCTGTTCAATGCCCCGCAAAAGGCTTTCCGGCGTTCCGATACCAACAAACCCTGAGACACATACCGTATCCCCATCTGCAATGGTTGCAATTGCGTCTTCCAGCGAAACAACCTTGTCAACCATATCTTCAAGCCTTCATTTATGTCTTTGGTTTTGTCTTGGTGCTTTTCTTGGGCGGCTGCTTGTTCACAGCTGTTTTACCCTGTGTACGTTCCAGCCATTCGATGAATCCGCCAGCGACTACCCCTTGTGCCTTTGAACTGACAAAAACCCCGACATGCCCACCCGGAAACCCGATTTCCTCGTACTGTTTTTCAGGCAGAAACGTTCCAAGCGCTTTTGAACAGCTCACAGGAATGATGTGGTCCTGCAAGGCATAGATATTAAGTACCGGGCAGTCAATTTTCGACAGGTCCACTTTTTCGCCAGAAATTTCAAACTTGCCTTTTGTGAGTTTGTTTTCGCGGTAGAGATCATTCAGCCATTGTCTGGCAAGCTCGCCTGGATGGTCAGGGCGATCCGCTATCCATTTTTCCATGCGGAGAAAATTCAGCAGTGCATCCTTGTTGCCGTCCATTTTTGC
>JBCCYR010000188.1:0-5657 GCA_039189355.1 Pseudomonadota bacterium | reverse complement strand
GTTTCGGGAAACAGGATTGATTTTCAAGGTAAATCGATGAGCATTTCAAAAGACAAAATCAACAAGGTTGTTCTCGCTTATTCCGGCGGATTGGACACGTCCATCATCCTCAAGTGGCTGCAGACCGAATATGACGCGGAAGTGGTGACGTTTACTGCTGATCTTGGTCAGGGCGAGGAACTGGAACCTGCCCGCAAAAAAGCCGAAATGCTGGGCATCAACGAAATTTACATCGAGGACTTGCGTGAAGAGTTTGTCTCCGACTTTGTCTTCCCGATGTTTCGCGCCAACACGGTTTATGAAGGCATCTACCTGCTCGGCACATCCATTGCCCGCCCGCTGATTTCAAAGCGTCTCGTTGAGATTGCAAGGGAAACCGGTGCGGATGCAATTGCCCATGGTGCAACCGGCAAGGGCAATGATCAGGTGCGGTTCGAATTGTCTGCTTATGCGCTCGATCCGAACATCAAGGTAATTGCGCCTTGGCGTGACTGGTCGTTCAAGTCCCGCACGGACCTGATTGACTTTGCCATGCAGCACCAGATTCCGGTCCCCAAGGACAAGCAGGGCGAAGCGCCCTTCTCGGTTGACGCCAATCTTCTGCATTCTTCTTCCGAGGGGAAAGTGCTCGAAGACCCTGCGATTCCGGCAGAGGAATATGTTTATCAGCGGACGATTTCCCCAATGGATGCACCGGATCAGGCAACCGAGATCGAGATCGAGTTTGAAAAAGGCGATGCGGTTGGCCTTAACGGCAAACGGGTAAGTCCAGCAACGCTTCTAACCGAACTCAACAAGCTGGGCCATGACAACGGGATTGGCAGGATTGATCTTGTTGAAAACCGGTTCGTTGGCATGAAGTCGCGCGGTGTCTATGAAACGCCCGGTGGCACCATCCTGCTTGAAGCGCATCGTGCCATGGAATCAATCACGCTTGACCGGGGTGCAGCACATCTGAAAGACGAGTTGATGCCGCGCTATGCGGAGCTCATCTATAACGGGTTCTGGTTCTCGCCCGAACGTGAGATGCTTCAGGCAGCGATTGATCATTCGCAGTCGCATGTTGAAGGCAAGGTGCGGTTGAAGCTTTACAAGGGCAACATCATGGTGACTGGCCGTGAAAGCGACAAGTCGCTTTACTCGGAAGAACTGGTGACGTTTGAAGACGATCAGGGTGCGTATGACCAAAAGGATGCGCACGGGTTTATCCGCCTCAATGCGTTACGTCTGCGGACGTTGGCAGCAAGAAATCAAAAGTAGACTCGCAAATATTACAATTCTGCCCTAAAGAATTCCTCGTATTGTGGGGAAACGAATGGGCGATCCAGCGAATATTTCGGAGGTGAGGCAGCGGGCCAATACTGCCCGTCGGGCAGGAAGCGGTTATCGCTTCTTGTCGTGGATATCCGTTCTTCTCATCATTACGATTGTTGTTGGTGGATATTTTTATCTAAACCGACAGTTGGCACCGGTTGTCGTGAAAATCGGTTCTGGTCCGTTTCGGTCTGACTCCCATGAGTTGATGAAAGAAGTCGCTGACGTTGTGAGCCGGCACTCCGGCAATATTGTTGTTGAAGTCGTGCCTACGCGGGATTCAAGCAACAACATTTCGCTGCTCAACGAAGGCAAGGTCGATTTCGCCACTATCCGGTCGGATACGCCGGTTGTCAAAAACGTCAGGCAGGTTGCGAACCTCTTTCCTGATTATTTTCAGCTCCTTACCAGAGCAGACCGGCCTGTTTTCAAGGTTACTGATCTGATCGGGAAAAAAGTTGCAATTCCAAGATTTGGTACGGATGAGTTTCGCTCTTTCTGGATTGTCGGAGATCATTATGACCTGCCCATAACCGAAGTGAAATGGATCACGATGAGCTTTGATGAAGCCCGAGAGCAACTTCTGTCAGGTCAGGTAGATGCCATTTTCACCGTACGTTCCTTAAGAGACCGGCTTTTGGTGAACCTGTTTGAAGACGCGGAGCTGAAGAACCTGAAGCTGCGTTTTGTTGCACTGGATCAGGCGGAAGCCCTTGCTATCAAGCGGCCTTTCCTGAATGTGGGCGAAGTTCCGAAAGGTGCTTTTCTGGGAAAAGGTCCCACACCGAGGATTGATACGGTCACTGCAACCGTTGACCGGGTTCTCGTAACGCGGGAGGATCTTGATGATGCGACTGTACGCGAACTTACACGTATCCTTTTTGAACACCGGCTCGACCTGACAATCCGGTTTGCGCTTGCCTCAGCAATCAAGAAACCTGATTTTGATGTTGGTTTTGGTATTCCGTTGCACGACGGTGCCATACAATACTTTGACCGCAATGAGCCTACGTTCATTCAGGAGAATGCGGAACCGCTGGCTTTGCTGGTAACCTTGACTGCCATGCTGGGCTCCAGTTTTTTCGCCTTGCGTTCCAGGTTTGTATCTTCCCAGAAAAACCGGATGGACAATTATAATTACATGCTGCTGGACATTGCAGATGCGGCCCGGGAATGTTCAACGATACCGGAGCTGAAAGACCTTAAGAACAGACTTTTTTCGGTGCTTGAAGAGGTCGTTCGGGCGCTTGACCGGGATGCGGTTACCGAAGAAGGGTTCCAGTCCTTTTCACTGCTTTGGGAATCTGTCCGGGAAATCCTGAACGATCGTATTTCGGAGATCGAGATCGATTAGAGCCCGGGCAGGATTACACCACCCGAGGCACAGACGGTCAGAACCAGCATGATGTTCCATTTGAATTTCATGAGAAGTGCAGCAGACAAGAGTGTCAGAACCATTACTTTCCAGTCGATGCTTGTCCAGACGGGATAAAGGATTTGCAACGGGCCAAGGTTCGTGAAATCCAGTTCTGAAAATGCCACATTCAGTGCAAACCACAGGGCAAGATTGAGTATAACACCGACAACAGCGGCGGTTATCGCCAAAAGTGCGCCACGCAATCTTGGCTGCGCTGAAAGCCACTCGATGTAGGGTGCGCCTGCAAAAATCCACAGAAAGCAGGGCACAAAAGTTACCCAAAGGGTAATTGCAGCGCCTGCAACACCCAGCCAGAATCCGCCTACCTTTTCTGCAGCAAGGAAACCGACAAATTCAGTGACAAGGATCAGTGGACCGGGCGTTGTTTCTGCAAGGCCCAAACCGTCAATCATTTCCTGTGCAGCCAGCCAGTTTTTTGCGTCGACAACATCTTGGGCCATATAGGCAAGGACGGCATATGCGCCGCCGAATGTCACGACCGCGAGTTTTGAGAAGAAAACTGAAATCTGGATCAGGATTGCTTCTGCTCCTGTCAGCCAGAGAAGCAGTACCGGTGCCCACCACACTGCCAGCCATGTACTTACGGTTGTGAGAAATCTGCTGAATGAATGATCAACACTAACGGTCTCTGTTTGCTTCCCGGTTTCCGGTTTGCTTGTGATGAAACCATAAAGTGCTGCTGTAATTACAATCAGCGGATAGGGTATTTTCAAAAAGAAAATCCCGATAAAGGCAAGAACGGCAATCGCATAATGTGCAGTTTCATGGAGTGCTTTTTTTGAAACTTTAACAAGGGCTTCGACAACGATAATCAGGACAGCTGCCTTGATGCCGAGAAACGCGGCATTGACCAGTGGCACAGTGCCGTAATTTGCATAAAGCGCTGCAAGGGCAAGGATGACGATCGCACCGGGAATGACAAACAGGAGTCCTGCAATCAGTCCGCCGACCAGTCCGTGCATGCGCCAGCCGGAATAGGTCGCAAGCTGCATGGCTTCGGGGCCCGGAAGCAACATGCAGAAATTCAGGGCATTCAGAAACTGTTTTTCGGAAAGCCACTTGTTTTCATCGACCACGACGCGATGCATCAGGGCGATTTGTGCGGCAGGCCCGCCAAAAGACAGAATGCCGATTTTTGCCCAGGCCCTCGTGCTGGTTCCAATATCCGGCTCTCCGGCAGGATATGCCGTTTGGGAATCTAGGTGCTGGGTCATTGGGTTATTTTGCCCTGGAAGAGGTTGGCCGGTTACGGGTTTCATCCGTAGCGTCTCTCGCCCAGCGATACACGCTACCCATGTCGAAACTGTTACAAATTGGTACAAAACCGTCAATCTGCCTGTGAATAGAAAGACTGAAATCTTTTTTGTTTGCCATATTTCCAGATTTTCCTTGTTGGTTAACAAAAAGTAAATTTTAATGGGGCCATGTTTTCGGTTACCGCAGAAACAAGACGTGCAATGCCTGAAGATGCCCGGGCAATCTCAAACGTCCATCTGAAAAGCTGGCAGAATGCTTATGCTGGCATGGTTCCGCATGCGGCTCTCTCAAGGATGATCAACCGCCGGGGGGAAGAGTGGTGGGAAATGGCCATCCGTCGTGCGACAATCATTCTGGTAATCGAGGTCGGCGATGAAGTTGCCGGATATGCAACTCTTGGTCCCAACCGGGTAAGCACCCTGCCGTTTGAGGGTGAAATCTACGAAATTTACATGCAGCCCGAATATCAGGGTATTGGTCTTGGTACCAAACTTTTTGCAGATGCAAAACGCGAACTCAACCGCCGTGGCTACAATGGGCTGGTCGTATGGGCTTTGTCCGACAATGATTCCGCGCTTTCCTTTTACGAGAATGCAGGCGGTCGTGCCGTTGCCAGCGGTTCAGAGCATTTCGATCACAAAAAGCTTGAAAAAACAGCGTTTGCCTGGGATTGAGCGCCTCATACTTCCGTGATCTCCATTCTGGTCATTGACTCTTTACAATTTCACGGTATGACGTGCGCCTGTGTACAGATGGTGATCATTCGAAATGTCTATCCCGATATTTGACATTATAGATGTTTTTAACGCGCAAGGCCTGATAGCTGAGTGTGCGTATGCTGCTGTCGCAATGAAGAAAACCACCAAGACAACGAAGACCACAAAGGTCTGACTGCTTCCGCCTGTGCCCGCATACACTCTCCCGGGCATGACGGGAGGGTACAGACCAAAGCGAGAGTGGGGAAAGTAAAGTTCCATGGGTTATAAAGTTGCAATCGTTGGCGCCACCGGAAATGTGGGCCGTGAAATGCTGGATATCCTGCACGAGCGCGGATTCCCGGCCGATACCGTTGTTCCGCTCGCTTCAAGGCGAAGCCAGGGCAAGGAAGTTTCCTACGGCGACCAGACGCTGACCATCAAGGCGCTGGATGCCTATGATTTTTCCGACACTGACATTGCATTGATGTCTGCAGGCGGCGCGATTTCAAAGGAATGGTCGCCGAAGATTGCTGCACAGGGCTGTGTTGTAATCGACAACTCTTCCGCCTGGCGTTATGACTCGGAAGTGCCTCTGATGGCATAGCCTGCAATCAAAGTACGAGACGCGACCGCGCCTGCACAGAAATGCGGGCCCGCGCCAAAAGGGATCGCGGGGCTCGTGTCGCGGTCCAGATCGAATGTCTCGGGGTCAGAGAAATGATCGGTGTCATGCCCAGCAGACCCGAACATGAAGAACACGAGATCATCCTCGCTGAGTTTCACGCCCGTTTCCGTGTCATCGCGCGCCACGCGGCGCGGCGACATGCCAATCGGAGCCATCCACCGGCCATATTCTCCGAATGCCTGCGCCCATGTCGCGTCACCATTCAGAACTTTGTCCAACTCGGCAGGATGTTCCAAGAGCGCCGCCATGGTGCCTGCAATCGCAT